>JAMONB010000307.1 GCA_027066745.1 Flavobacteriaceae bacterium | reverse complement strand
ATCGTATTGATTTTTATCCATCAAAGTTTTTACAACTTCTGTATCTAGAAGTGATAACACTTTTTCTATTTTTTGCTTCATACCTATAAGGCTCTTGTCCGTAACATTTTTCTTTTGATAAGAAAACTTCATAGTAGAAAAATCTTTTGCTAACTCTTTTTGAAATACCATCATACTGTCATCAAAACGATCAACAACACCAATCAATGAAGAAGAGTTAATATATTGCTTTGCTTGTTCAAACATTCTATCTAAATTTTGCGTAGCAGGACCCGATCCAGAAAGAAATATTGTATGTATATTCCGTATAGTTGCTGGAACATCCTCCTGCATACGCCATTTAACATAATCATTAAAATTGAGTGTATTTGCCATTTTTCCACCTAATGATATCGTTGAGCCTTGTTTTTTTTCGAAATTATAAACAGACATCACTCTTTCAATGGGATGCCTTATAAAATAAATTTGATGGAATTTAAATTCACTGGTATCTTCTGGATGAAAATGGATAGAATGACTGGAAAAAGCATTAATATTACTATTTTCTTTTAAATATGCATACAAATATTTTTCTTTTCCTTTTAGTATATCAGCATCATCTCTATGATCAATAAATTTATCTTTAAAATTATTTTGTAAAATATAATCAAATGTTGTACCTGCATTCTTAAAAATATGTGAATGTATAATTATATTGCGCATAGCAGCACTCTCCTTTTTTTACTCATTTCATTTACAACTCAAACTTTTCAGTATGTCTGGACTTATTTTGTGTATCCTTCATACATAGTTTTTAAAGTATCTTCAATCTTACAATATTGAGGCATTGATATAATACCCTGTAGTTTCTCTACTGATCCCTTTAATATAGGGATTTCATTTTTACGAACAAAATTAGGATTAATTTGAATCTCTATTTTATACCCGACCATTTCTTCCATAGACTTCAATACTTCTTTTAATGCAATAGCTTGACCCGTACATACATTTACAATATCTGATATTCTGTCACAATGCATTAATTTATAGTATATATCTATAACCGTTTTAATATCATTAAACTCCCGTGCAACATCTAGATTTCCTAGTTCTATAGTTGGTTCTCTTTTTACAAAATGACTAACTATTTTAGGGATTATAAAAACTTCACTTTGTCCAAACCCAGTATAGTTAAAGGGCCTTGTAATTAAAATATTCAACTTATTAAAATAAGTTTTAATAAGTTGCTCCATGGATAATTTACTGTATCCATAATGGTTTACCGGGTTTGGACACATCTTTTCATGTAAGATATGATCTTTTTGATTTCCATATACTGTTGCACTACTAGCTATAATAATTTTTTTTGGAGCTCTTTTTAGTTGTATGCTCGCATCCAAAATATTTTGTGTACCCATAACATTAACATCATACATCATCAATTTATTATGATCGCCAACAAAAGAGATAGCTGCTAAATGAAATATATAATCAGGTTTAATGCTCTCAATAATCTTGTTTACTTTATGACTATCACACAGGTCACACTCTATATAATTCTCTTTTTCAGAGCGATTAACAGTTATACCAAAAACTTTAAAACCCTTATCATTTAAAAATGCTTCAAGGTATTTTCCAGTGAAACCATCAATCCCTGTAATTAATACATTCATTAGAACGTTGAACCTAGCATATTACGACGTAAATCTTCTTGAATCATCA
>JAMONB010000306.1 GCA_027066745.1 Flavobacteriaceae bacterium | reverse complement strand
TGAAAACAAAAACTTTATCTTGACCAGATTTTTGATCTACTTCAACTTCAGAATTGTCAACTTTTTTTCCATCGCCATCATAAGCTCTTAATCTTAATTTGTTACATTCAAAACTACATTTTTTTTCTTCTTCTAATTTACTTAAATATATATTCGCTAGAAAGTAATTGATATTTGTATCTGTATTATTAAAATGTGTTTTATACCAATTTAAAATTATAACTTGATTATTTTAATGGTTTTTAGATAATGATTATTCTCATTAAGAATTTTAACAAAGTAAATTCCCGTATTTAAAGTCTTAACATTAACAATTCTTGAGTTACCAGTTTTTGATTTTGTATCCTTAGGAATATCAATTACTTTTTGACCTAGACTATTAAATAGTTCAATAGTATAATTTGAGTTTAAGCTAGAACCACTTATTGTAAACACATCATTAACAGGGTTAGGATAGACCTTAACTGTTTCTTTTACAACTTCAGCTACAGACAATGACGAAGACGGCACTAGCGACTTTTGAAAACCTGTTCCAGGCGATCCAACAAACACTGTGGGGTTGGCTGTATTATCTACAGCTACAGCTAAGGCAAATGGATAATCCATTCCTTGATTTTGTTGCACCCAAGAGTTTGCCGCACCACCTTTGTCAGAAAACCAAATTCCTTTAGAATTAGCAGCATAGCCTCCAGCTTCAAAGGCACTAGATGATGTTGCATAAATTACATTAGAATTCTTCGGTACCATAGCAACTTTTCGCATATAATCGTCTGTTAAAATTTTTGTCCAAGTTGTTCCATTATTTTCACTTCTAAACAATCCTTTATTATTTCCTAAAGCAGTAACATACACCCAGTTTTTATTATTAGGGTCTGTTTTCACATCAAAAACTCCTGTGTAAAATCTAATTTCATCGCCTACTACATCGCCCCAAAAAGGCACATTATTATTTGACAACATTTGAGAATCACTAACATCTGTCCAATTCGAACCTCCATTCATAGAACGCCAAAGTCCTTTTTCACCACCTGCATATACGACATCTCCATTAAATTGATCTACTGCTGTAAAACGACATCCGTTACAATCAAATACTTTTACCCAAGAATTGCCATCATTTGTACTTTTATAAACATCTTTTAATGCAGTAACAAATAAGGTTCTATTGGTTTCTGTACTTTTTTTATCAATTGATAAACCCATAATTTCTTCTTTGGGCAAACCAGAACTTACATCAATCCAGTTATCTTTCTCACCTGTATTTATATTTTTTAATAAAAAAGTTGGTGACTGTCCGTTTTGTTGCCCTCCCAAAGATGCCCAAACTACATTTGCTCGTTTTGGGTCTGCCAACACAGTCGCTGAATTTCCTCCAAAACCATCCCATCCAGTTGGACCACCTGTGTGAGGTGAGTCATTACAATTCTGCCAGCTTTTTCCTCTATCCAAGCTACGCTGAATTCCAATATCAAAATTTGCCGTATAAATAATATCAGGATTGGCTTCACTAATTGAAATATCCATCATATTGACATTGTCAAAACCTCTACTTTGCCAGAACCCTGACGAAACTTCATCCGTAAAGATATTATTAAATGTTTTCCCTTTGTCTGTGGTACTGAAAACCCATTGTGAATTCACCCAAAAGTAATTATTGTCATTAGACAGATCTTCTCCTAAGGTTTTACTAATTCCGTTATAACTTATGCCATAAGACCAAAATAGATTATGATCAAAAAATACGCCCCAATTTGCCTCATTTCCTGTTTTTGTGAAATTTACACCTCCATTAGTTGATGTAAATGTACCTGCTCTATCGTTCCATGTATACGGCTCTCTTGGGTCAATTAACCGAATGGTATTTGACACACTCTTATCTATCCAAATTACACCTGTATAATCTGACAACGGATTTCCCCAAGTTGCTCCTCCATTAGAGCTTTTGTATAAACTCCCATCCAAATCTGTCCAATATGGATCTTCTTCATTTACTGGGCAAGCAGCAGTCATGGTTGTAATATAAATATCATCTGTATTATTTGAATCAATAGCGACATCTAAAATTTCAGACAATGAACTTGTTAAATTTGTCCAATTTTTACCTCCGTCAATACTTCTGTAAACATCTGCAAATCCACAAGCAAAACGTCCAAGTCCAGTAAGAATATAAACCGTATTTACATTGGTAGGGTTTACAATTATTTTTAATATTCGATTCCCATTCGGAATGTTTAGGCTGATTTTAGACCAAGAATTTCCGTTATTGGTCGATTTGTAAACTGATCCATCTTTAGTATTATGCATAGAATGGTAAGCAGCATAACCAATAGTTGGCTTATCAGTACCAAATTCGATGTCTGTTATATAACCTCCAGACAATACTCTATTTACATGACCCCCACCATCATCGCTTCTAAACATACCGTTTTCAGTACCTAAATACAATATATTTCCGTTTGTACGATGAAAGCCAACACCACTAATGTGAGTTTCAGTAAGCCCTTTACTAAAACCAATAACATCCCAAGTTTGTCCACCATTCTTACTTCGATAGGCTCCACTTAAATCACTACCCGCAATAATAATTCCACTCGCACTCGCACCAATTGTACTGTAAGCACCTCCGCCTCCAGGGTTGGTTCTTTCCCAATTATGAGTTTGTGATTGTAATGTTGTACCGAATATTAACAGAAAAAACAGAATAAAAAAATATTTCATAGAGGATGATATTTACAATTTTTATGGATAAATATACTGAATATTAATTAATTATAAATTCTCTAATAAAATTAATTGATCTTTGTATAGAAACATATAAATATAAAATTTCACAAACAATTTTCAGTTACCTTCCTTTATTTCAAGACAATAAACTCATTATTTTTTGTACTTTTGTATTTCATTAAACTTTCAACGCTATGAAAAAAATTACAACACTCATTCTACTTATTGCCTTTATACAAATTCATGCTCAGCATAACTGGACGCGTACAAACCCTGGTGGAGGTGGTGCTATAGCAATGGTTGGAGCCACAGCTGATGGTACTATTGTTACTGCATCTGATTTGAGCGGTGTATATGTGAGCTCTAACAATGGAGCTTCATGGAAGGTAATAGGTGCTAGACAAGGCTTAACACAAACACACATCTCTAGTTTAGGTTTTCATCCTAAAGATGGTAAAACATTTATTATCGGAACAGGAATCGGAGCTTTTAAAACCAAAGATGGTGGAAACACAGTATATCCTGCTAAAATTGAATTAGGAGAAAATGGTTTAGGTTATATTGAAAGTATCGGCATGGCAATATCTGATGCTTCAATAGGTTACTTAGCTCATTATGAAGATTGGCTACAAATTTTTTCATTCTTAAAAACAACCGATGCAGGTGATAACTGGAAAATTGTTAAAACAACTGGAATTCCTCAAAATGCTAGAGTCATTAAAATATTAGTTGATGAAAATAATCCTGAAATTGTAGTTGCTCTTACTGGCAAAGCTAGATTTGGCTGTACAGCCCCAAATTTGTACAGATCAACCAATGGTGGTAAAAATTGGACAAGAATAGGAAAGGTAAATGGAAACTATCCTCAAATTTTAGATTTTGATTTACATCCTACAGATCCAAACATTATTTTTATGAGTACTTTTGAAATGAATGCTAATGGATGTGACAATCCTTTTTGGGAATACATTGACAATGAAGGTGAATTTTATAAAAGCACAGATAAAGGCACTTCTTTTCAAAAATTAAGTGATTATAACGGTGTCATTAGTATTGGTAAAGACCCAAAGAATATTAGCTTAGTGAATATTATTAATACAGACAGTAATGAGCCCACTTCTGGGACTTGGAAAACTACTGATGGTGGCGATACTTGGAAACATACTGGTTTTGTAAAAAATTGGGATATTGCATGTGCAAACCCAAATTACGCTTATGTATTTAGTTCAAACGCTGTTGTAAAAACGTTGACTAAAGATCGATTTAAACCCGACAGATTGTATGGTGCATTCGGACAATGGAGCTGGAGCACACTTGATGGAGGAGATCATATCAATAACATCTCATGTAAAGAAATAAGTCCTGACCATTATCTTTCTACGGGCGTGGAAAACATTGAAGGCAATTGGATAGATGTTAATGATGCAAATTCAGAAATTATTTATGTTGGCTATTACGATTTAGGATTTTGGTATTCTAAAAATCATGGAAAATCATGGAAAAAAAGTTTTCCGAGTACAAGTACTTATCCTGATTATTCTTGGTGGGCTGGTGGAGGCTCTAATTGTAATTTTGTAGTGAGTGATCCTGTAAGAGAAAATGTAGTTTGGGCTACTTTTTCTGCCGATCAACCCGATACCAAAGGTGCTCTTTTTAAAAGTACAGAATATGGTGAAAATTGGAAAATGAGTAATGGCGGGCTCAAACCTTTCGGACTTCAAATGCATGGTTTGTCTATTGATGTAAATAGTGACCCGAATAAGAGAACCCTTTACTTAACTCAAGAAGGTGAAGTTTATAAATCAACTGATGATGGTGAAAACTGGATTAAAAAATCTAAAAATATGAAGGGGGTTAAATTCACTGAAGTGGATAAAAAAGATAGTCAACTCATCTATGCAGGTGGCGAAAGTGGATTTTGGCGTTCTATGGATGGAGGTGAAAATTGGAGAGAAGTTGGCTTACCAGAAATGAAGTTTAGCACAGACATTCCTAATGCTATAATGAGACCAGACATTGTATCTGAACTTGACGAATTAGAAGAAACCCCTATAATTGTTGCATGGCAAGGTGTTTTCAATATTAAAGCTGACCCAAATATTAAAAAAAGAATTTATGTTGTTGCTTACGGAACAAATAAAGGGCTATACAGAAGTGATGATGCTGGAGATACTTGGGAAAAACTTTTTACAGACAATAGAATGAGAGATGTAGCAATTGCTAAGCAAAATTCAAATATCGTATATGTCTCATCATCATTCAATTACCATTCTGGAGGAATTGATGGTTCTGGTAAGGGAATTTTTATGTCATACGAAGCTGGTAGTCCAAACTCTTGGAAAGAAGCCAATGACGGTATGTCTTGGACAAATGGCGGACACTTAGATATTGAAACAGGAAGTGAGCCTCATATTTGGGCTTGGTCTGCAGGTACAGGTATACAACATTCATTAATTCCTGATTTTGTTTTAGACATAGAAAAAACAACCATATTAGATAATATTAAAATCTATCCAAATCCTGTTGAAAATGAATTAACTCTAGAATTAAATACTTTTTCTAAAAACAGTAATGCTACAATTTATTCTATTACAGGAAGTAAAATTTTAACTTTTGATTTAATCGACAATACTACAAATAAAATTGATGTAAAAAATTTATCTAAAGGCTTATATCTATTAAATATAAATTCTACAGAAACTTCTAAAACAATTAAATTTATTAAGTATTAACACTTTACAAGTTTTTTATTTTAACACATAATTTCGTTTCTTTTATATTGATTTTTTAGATCAAAACTAAAATTATCTGTTTTGCCTTACTCGCAATTGTATTTAGCAATTACAAAGGTAAAATGAAGCAGAAACCTCGACAAAAGACACTGATAAATTATTTAAATTAAAAAATATGTTAATTTTTTGTTTCTCACTAAATAAAATCAAATACCAAGCGTTAATAGTAGATAACTAAAAATTAACAAAATGAAACTATTCAAAAATTTATTCTTAATCTTAACCTTAACTTCAATTTTAATTTCTTGTAGTAGTGACGACACTCATATACCTACCAGTAGTGAAAAAATTATTGGAAATTGGGAGCTCAACATGTTTAATGTAGTCGGAACTGAAACAACTACAGTAGGTACTGAAGACCCTATTGAAGCTACAATCAGCTCTGTAGGAGGAACTTTTACCGAAACTTTTTCAAAATTTACCCATCCCAATACTTTTCAAAATTCTGGTAGCTTTTTATTAATTACCAAAACAACAATTGGTGAAGAAGTTGTAGAGAAACAAGAAATAACACAATTCAATGCTTCTGGAACATGGAAAATTGAAGGAGATAAATTGACCATAACTGATGGTGATAACAATCCCGTTTATGATATTATAGAATTGTCTGACAAGGTATTAAAACTTAAAGGCTCAACAGAAACCACTACAACATTAGGTAGTACTGTAGTTGTAGTTGACCTTAATACAAATCTAACTTTCGAGAAAAAATAACTAGATTTTTAAAAACAAAAAAAACTCTAAATCGTTAAATTTAGAGTTTTTTTTGTTTTTAAAAATCTTCAAGTAATAATTCTAATTCACTGAAATAAGATTGACATCAAAAATAAGTACTGAACCTCCTGGAATACCGTTTGTTCCACCACTACCATATCCTAAATGTGAAGGAATTAACAATATTCCACTACCGCCTTCTTTAAAATAAGTAATCCCTTCAGTCCAGCCTTTTATCACTTGCTGCAAGCCAAAAGTAATCCCTTTAGAATCACTTTGGTCAAAAATTTTTCCATCAGTAAAATATCCTTTATAAGCAACTGTTACATTAGAGTTTACATTAGGTCGCTCACCCTCACCTATATTATTAATTACATAATATAAACCAGAATTACTTTTTTGAGCAACCAAATTATGTTTTTCTATATATGCTACTATTTCTTTTTCATTCTGTACTGTATAATCTATTATTGCTTGATTTGAACTATTATCATTACTACAAGAAATAAAAAAAATACTAACTAAGACAATTATACTATATTTCATTGGTTTTAAATTTATCATTTTAAATAATGACAAATATAGTAAAATGTAGATTCACTTTTATATGCTACATTGAATTAATAATACAAATATTCCTGTAAATTTCGTAACTTTGTGCAAATAAATTTGTTTATGAAATTAGTATATCAAATGCTGGCACATTACTAAATCATTATTAATTAAAGCGTCAGAATAAACACAAAAAAACTACATTAAACACATGAAACTTTTACTACTAACACTAGCTTTACTGGGCATTGCTGTTGCTGGAATTGCAATCAAGATATGGGCAAAAAAAGATGGCAAATTCGCAGGTACTTGTGCCAGCCAAAGTCCTTTTCTAAATAAGGAAGGTGAATCTTGCGGTTACTGTGGCAAAACTCCAGATCAATTTGACACTTGTAAAGAACCTGAACATTAAAATGCCTACCTTAGTTAAATGTTAGTCATTCTATATGTAATTTTCACTTTAATTATAACCTTTCAAATCTCATTTTTCTTATTGTTTAGTAGGTTCGCTTTGGCTATAGTACAAAAATCACCTCCTCTACAACAAAAAATTTCTATAATTATTTGTGCAAAAAATGAAGCTGAAAATTTAAAAGAAAACTTAGAGAAAATTCTTACTCAAAATTATCACGCTTTTGAAGTCATTGTTGTTAATGACGCTTCAACAGACAACTCATTAACTTTTCTTCAAAAAATTCAAAAAAAACACCAACATTTAACCATTATCAATATCAGTAAATCAACAAACTATACAGGTAATAAAAAAAATGCTCTTACAAAAGGAATTATTGCTACAAGCACTGATTATTTAATCTTTACGGATGCAGACTGCGTACCTGCTTCTGAATTTTGGCTTCATGAAATTTCTTCAACCTTTTCCAGTCAAAAAACCATAGTTTTAGGGTATGGTAGTTATCAGAAAATTAAAAACTCATTACTAAATAAATTGATTAGGTATGAAACCTTAATCACAGCTACCCAGTATTTTTCTTATGCAAAAATTGGACTACCCTATATGGGAGTTGGTAGAAATTTAGCCTATAAAAAAGAACTGTTTGAAAAGGCAAACGGATTAGAAAGTCATAAACATATCCAATCTGGTGATGATGATTTATTCATCAATCAAATTGCAACAAAAAAAAATACTGAAATTTGTTTTAGCAAAAATAGTTTTACAATTTCAAAACCTCATACTACTTTTAAAAATTGGTACAAACAAAAGAGAAGACATATTACTACAGCATATTATTACAAGCCCATCCATCAATTTTTATTAGGATCATATTACAGTTCTCAACTTCTATTTTGGGTCTTAGCAATAATACTACTGGCTTTTTCGTTTAATTGGCAACTAGTAATTATTCTGATTGTAATACGACTAGTATTTCAATATGCTATTTTAGGAAATATTACTAGAAAATTAAATGAAAAAGATTTATTTTTATGGCTACCTGTATTAGATATACTGCTAGTTTTTATTCAAATTACACTCTATATCAATAACTTAATTGCAAAACCCAAGTCTTGGTAAAAAAAACAAAAAATATAATTGAAAGCATCAACAAAGCAAAAAAAGGTGATGAAGTTTCTTATACCTTTTTGTTAAATATATTTTGGAAAGACATCTATCGGTTTATTCTTAAAAAAAGCAAT
>JAMONB010000305.1 GCA_027066745.1 Flavobacteriaceae bacterium | reverse complement strand
TTCATCTATAGAAGACATATATGTAGATGGAAACCCAAAATCAGAAAAATCAACAGAAATATTTGCTCCATAATCACGAACCATACTTTTATCTTTAGTATACACAGTACCTGTTAGTTTAATATATGCTGTTTTTTTACGTGCTAATTTTAACCCTCTGGCTAAAAATGCTGCTGATGTGGTTTTTCCACTATCCATACTCGTTCCTAAGGATAATATAATTTTTGAGCTTGTATGTAATGAGATGGGTTTATTAGCTATGATTCCGTCATTAAAATACTTAGTATTAATTACATGATTATTTTCATCAACAACATAACCTACTAAACTTAAAGTAGTAGGGCCCACAAGTTCAAATTTATTATGTAAGCTTTTTAACACCCCTATTGCTCCTCCTTGACCTAAAATATGATAGGTTGTATGGTAGGCATTTGGGACATAACCTTCCATTTGTCCTGTAGCATATCTATTGCCGAAAACAGCCATAATTAAATCATTAGGTAAAATAAATTTATTATTACCTCCAACAGACTGTATACGAGTGTGTTTACCAATTTTTTTTACTTTAAAAATTGCAACATCTCCAGCTTTAGGCAAATATGTTTTTTTAATCTTTTTGTTTATAGTTGTGCTATTAACATGTTTACAAATAACAGCTTTTTTTATTCTATTCGGATTGATTTTAGATAGTTTCATACTAATTTATTTTAAATGAAAGATTGATTCCCAAAACGGCATAATCATTATCCGGTAGTTGGTTCGTATTGTATTCGTTTTGAAAAAGGTAATAAATCGAAGTTTTCATTGAAGAGTTTTTGATAGGTTTAAAACTTAAACCTGATTTAAAACGAAACCTTTTAATACCATTTGAGATATCTCCTCCTTGATAATAAAAATATTGAGCTTCAAGGTACGGTAATAGACTAGATCTTTTTACATTATAACTTAATCTGGCAGAGTATAAACTTCTCGTTTTATACTTTTCTATATCTGGAAAGAAATATTGAAATTCAATTTTATGTTTTAGTGACAATCTTTTAACTAAATCGTGTTTATAAGAAAAGTTTCCATAAACACGATCTACTGCTAATGTATTAAACCAACCTGAAGTTGCCCCTTGATTTCTTAAGGATTTCGAATCGTTAAAAAGACCTCTAACATACCCTCCTTCTACATACATTCTTCTCTTAATTTTATATGATAAAGCTAATTTTGTTTGAGAAAAACTATAAGTATAAGGAGTAATGTTATGTGCAGAAAGTTGGCTTAGCTTTACACGAAAATTTTCATTAACCCCATATGAAACACTTATACTTACCCAATTTTTTAAATTGTCAGTAAGATCTTGAGAGTTCATAGTGAAGTTATAGAATAATAATATAGCAATTACAATTTTTTTAATGTTTAAGTTCATCTCTGTTTTAAGTTAAAATTTGATTTTCCAACTTGTAACATATTACAATTTGGAGGTTTACAATGTTCTTTAAAAGAATAACAACTTAGATTTAAAAATTCCTGAAAAAAATGTTAATCGAAAAAATTTATTGTAACTTGCATTAGAGGATAGTCGGTTTTGTTTTTTTTATTTCATTAAACCTAAGAAGATTACCCTTAATAATTACAGAACATGTCAGATACTATTTGTGATAAAAACACATTTTCAAAGATTTATAATTCGTATGCAAAAGATCTTCATGATTATTTATATTACAAATACGGCAATCAGTTAGATATCAATGATAAAGTTCAAGAAGCTTTTATAAAATTATGGGAAAACTGCAAGGATATCTTGCCAGAAAAAGCTAGAGCATTTTTATTTAGAGTAGGAAAAAACATGATGTTGAATGAGTTTAAGCATAAAAAAGTTGTACTAAAATATAAAGAAGTATTGCCTAAAAATTATACAAATGAAACACCTGAATTTATAATGGAGCAAGAACAGTTCTATCAAAACTATCAAAAAGCTTTGGGGAACTTATCAGAAGAACAACGCGTTGCTTTTTTATTGAATAAAGTCGAAGGTAAACGACATAAAGAAATAGCCGAAATGTTAAATATTACCACACGGGTAGTTGAGTATAGAATTTACTCAGCGTTTAAATTGATTAAAGAACAAGTTAAAGGATTTCGATAATTTTTCAGTAAAAACACCTTTTGAATTGTTATAGAAGTGTAAATGCAATAACTATGGAGGATGATAATTTAGAAAAAAAATGGTTAGTAAACGATTTATCGGATGCTGAAAAAGAAGCATTTGATAAGCTGGATGATGCCGAATTAAACCAAAAAATAATTAAAGGAGCACAACAATTTAAAGCTTCTCAATTCTCTTCTATTGAAGATTTAGAGACATTTAAAACTAGAATAGATTCAGAGAAAAAACCAGTTATTACACTACAAGCCTACAAATTAGCATTTAGAATTGCAGCAATTTTTGTGATTGGCTTAGGTGTTTATTTTACATTCTTCTTTACAAATATAACAACCATAGAAACCTTAGCGAGTCAAAAAACCACGATAGAACTACCAGATGCTTCTTTGGTGATGTTAAATGCAGATTCTAAAATTGCATATCATAAGAAAAAATGGCAAAGTAATAGAGCGTTAAAGTTAACAGGTGAAGCTTTTTTTAAGGTTGCAAAAGGGTCTAAATTTGATGTTATTACCTCTGAAGGAACTATAAGTGTATTAGGTACTCAGTTTAACGTTAAAAGCCGTGAAAATTACTTTGAAGTAATCTGTTTTGAAGGTTTGGTGAGAGTAAGTAGTAATAACCAAACTATAGAATTATCAAAAGGAAAATCGATAAGAATTATAAATAAAAAAACAGTTAGTGAAATAGTAGAAAGAACTAAACCAGACTGGTTAACAGATAAAAGTCAATATAAAAGTGTACCCTTATATCTTGTATTAGAAGAGCTTAAAAGGCAATATAATATTGAAATAAACAGTAATAAAATTGACACACAGCTTCTGTTTACAGGGGGATTTGTTCACACAAATTTAGACGAAGCTTTAAAAACAATTACAATACCATTTAATTTGACTTATAAAAAAGACAGTTCAAATAAAATCAGTTTATATACTATTGAATAGAAAATATTTATACACTTTCTTTTTTTTACATTTCTTTTTCTCTTCTATTCTAGAAGCCCAAAAAGAAAAAGAGAGAGTACCGCTTTCTGAACTTTTAAGTGTTTTACAAAAAAAGTATAAACATGACTTTACGTATGCTGATAATACGATTAAAGGTATCTTTATTAAGAAACCCTCTAAAAATTTAACATTTAATGAGATTTTAAGGTATTTAAAAAATGAGACAGGGTTAATTTTTCAACCTTTAGAGCATAATTTTATAGCGATAAAAGCAAAAAAAAATAATTTTTTTTGCGGGTATATAATTGATTATGAAACTAAAGTGCCTATTGAAGCAGTTACGGTTATTGGACAAAACAAGTATGTTATTACTGATGTTTTTGGCTATTTTAAATTAAATGATGTTCAACAAAATGAAGAAATTATATTTCAACATTTGAGTTATTATACTAAATCTACACAAAGCATTGACAATAATGATTGTCCAACTATTTATTTAAGCCCTCAAATTGAATCACTCTCTGAGGTTGTACTTACTAATTATATAGCTAGAGGTATTGATAAATTGTCTGATGGTACTTTTCATATTAATTTTCCTAATTTAGGAATTCTTCCAGGCTTGATAGAAACAGATGTTTTACAAACAGTACAAACATTACCAGGAATTCAAAGTGTTGATGAAACAATTTCAAATATTAATATTAGAGGAGGATCAAATGATCAAAATTTGTTGTTATGGGATGGCATTAAAATGTATCAATCAGGGCATTTTTTTGGTTTAATATCCATATTTAACCCTTTAATAACAACAGAAGCTTCAGTAATTAAAAATGGTACTAATGTAGATTTTTCTAATGCGGTATCTGGTACTATCGAAATGAAAACAGCACCAAATATTAATAACACTCTAAAGGGAAGTATCGGACTAAATTTTATTGATGCTAACGGACATATAGACCTCCCATTAGGAAAAAAATCATCGTTACAAATCTCAGTTAGAAAGGCCTTAAATGAACTTGTTAAAACACCAACTTACACCAATTATTTTGATAGAATTTTAAATGATATAGAAGTAGGTAATAATACTAAAACCATTACAAATTCAGATATTAATTTTGATTTTTACGATATAAGTCTTCGATGGCTTTACAATATTTCAGATAAAGACCAATTACGAATTAATTTTTTAAATGTAAGTAATGCGTTAGAATTTAATGAAAATGCTACTGTAAATCAGTTAAAACAATCTAGAGAGAGTAATTTGATACAAAACAGTATTTCTGAAGGTGTTTTTTATAAAAGGAAATGGAATGCTAAATTTGTGACAACACTGCAAATTTATGAAACAGATTATCAACTTAAAGCTATGAATGCCGAAGTTTTAGATCAGCAACGTTTATTACAAGAAAATAAAGTATCTGAAACGTCAATTCAACTAAACTCTTGGTATAAAACCAGTTCAAACCTATCTTTTCTAAATGGATATCAATTTTTAGAAACAGGAATAAGTAATTTGACAGATGTAGATAACCCCATTTATAGAGAATTTATAAGAGAAGTCGTTAGAGAACACGCATTGTATTCGCAACTAAACTATATTTCTAACGCTAAAAAAACAACCATTAAAGCAGGAATACGATATAACTATATTGAAAAATTTCAAAAACACATTATAGAACCTCGATTTAGTTTAAATCATAAATTATCAGATTGGTTTAGTGTAGAAGTTTCGGGAGAATCTAAGCATCAAAACACCTCTCAAATTATAAATTTCCAGAATGATTTTTTAGGTGTTGAAAAACGCAGATGGCAATTGTCTAATAATGATAATATTCCAATAATAACAAGTCAACAGTTTTCTATTGGATTGAATTTTAAACATAAAGGATGGCTAATAAATGCTGAAGGATACTTTAAAGAAGTTAAGGGGATAACAACTCAAAGTCAAGGTTTTTTAAATCAATATGAATATATTAAATCGGTAGGATCATACCGTGTTAACGGAATCGACTTTTTAGTGAATAAAAAATATAAGAAATGGAATTCTTGGTTAAGTTACAGTTTTGCTAATAATGAGTATACTTTTAAAAACCTTGAAGAACAAAGTTTTCCCAACAATTTAGATGTTGCCCACATCATAAATTTTGGAGTTTCATTTTCTGCTAATAATTTTAAAATATCTGCAGGACTTAATTGGCATTCAGGTAAACCAACCACCTTGCCTATATCAGGGAATGAAATTACAGGGACAACAATTAATTATGAATTGGCAAATAGTAGTCGGATAAAAGAGTATTTTAGAATAGATGCATCTGCTACTCAAGCATTTAATCTATCATCAAAAATTAGGGCTACTCTTGGAGCTTCTATTTGGAATGGACTAAATCATGAAAATATTATTAATAGTTATTATCAAACAACAACTAAAAACAAAACAAAAGCACAAAAAGTAAAAGCATTAAAATTTACACCAAATGTTAGTTTTAGAGTCTTTTTTTAATACCACTAGCTGGTAAACCTATAAAAAACAAAATGAACACATCACTAAAAGAAACTTTCGGTACTATTGACATTTATTTGTTTGATCAAATCTTAAAACAAAGATATCAACGTGATGATAAAATCTTAGATGCTGGCTGTGGTAAAAGGAAGAAATATGTATTGGTTTTATAAAAACGGATATACAATTTACGGATTAGATAAAGATGAAAAAGCCATAGCCATAGCTCAAGAAAATTATCCTAAAATAAAGAATAAAATTAGTGTTTCTGATTTAGAGACTATTCCTTTTGAAGATAATTTTTTTAATCATGTCATTTCAAATGCAGTATTACATTTTGCTGAAAGTACAGAACATTTTGAAACAATGTTTGCTGAATTGGTACGTGTTGTAAAGGTTAATGGGGTTCTTTTTATACGGATGACTTCTAATATTGGCATCGAAAATAATATAGATAAAATTTCAGAAGGCGTGTATACCATTCCTGATGGATCTACACGGTTTTTATTGACAAAAGAGTTACTTAAAAAGCTACTTAAAAAACACAACCTATCATTTATCGAACCTTTAAAAACGGTAAATGTAAATGACTTACGTTGTATGAGTACCTTGGTTTTACGGAGGGAGAAGTAGAAACCTTTATCTTTACTTTCCTTTTTAAAAACAATTTTTCAATTTTATTAGCACCAAAATTATTTTTCGTTTATAAAATTTAATGTAGATTTACTATATTCAACTATTATTTAGATACATGAAAACCTGTTTTTTAACCTTATTATTTTTAATAAACCTGACCTTATTTTCTCAAACTACAGCAATACCCGATGCTAATTTTGAACAGGCTTTGATAGATTTGGGGTATGACTCAGGAGCTATTGATGGATCTGTATCTACAGCAAATATAAATATGATTACTGGTTTAAGTATTGAAGATAAGAGCATTACTGATTTATCTGGGATTGAAGATTTTATCAATCTCACTAGTTTAAATTGTAAAAAAAACCTATTGGCTTCATTAGATTTAAATAATAACAAGAAATTAAAATATTTACAATGTAGTAATAACCTACTAACAAACTTAAATATTACTAACAATCTAGAACTGGAGAATATAAGTTGCCATAATAACAAATTAATATCATTAAATCTAAGTAAAAATATTAAATTAAAAGATTTGTCATGTCATGATAATATCTTGACCAACTTAAATATTAGTCAAAATATTAAATTAGAATATTTGTTATGTCATAATAATCGTTTAACTGATTTGGATGCAAGTCAAAACATTGAGCTTGAAAATTTGGCTTGCTATTCCAATAGACTTAATAACATAGATGTAAATCAAAATATAAAACTAAAACAATTAAATTGTCACACTAATAATTTAACAAGCATAGATGTTACTCAAAATAGTTTATTAACTAGTCTTGATTGTGGTGGTAATAATTTAAAAGAACTTGACACAAAACAGAATCCTTTATTAAGCGATTTAGGTTGTTCTGGTAATAAGTTGTCGAATCTAAATCTTGAAAACAATATAGTTCTAAAAAGGTTATTCTGTTCAAGTACAGAATTAACAAAATTAGACCTTAGTAAAAACCTATTACTTTTTTTCTTATGGTGCCATACAAATAATTTAACAACTTTAAACCTAGGTGAAAATTTAGAATTAGAATCTCTTTTTTGTCAAAATAATAAACTTACAACGTTAGATTTTAGTAACAATCAAAAGTTAAAAGATTTAGATTGTAGTACTAATAGTTTAACAAGTCTTAATGTTAAAAATGGTAATAACACCAATTTAACATATTTCAGAGTTGCTAATAATCCAAACCTAACTTGTATAGATGTCGATAATGAAGTTTATTCGGCTACAAATTGGACAAATATTGATACTCAGACGACATTTAGTGTTGATTGCAAAGGCCAAGTTTTAGCTACTGATAAATTTGATTTGAAAGGTTTTGTAATATATCCGAACCCTATTAAAAGCAAGTTAACTATAAAGATAGAAAAAGAGGCTGACTATGATTTAGTCAACATGAATGGTCAAATTATTTTAACAGGTAAATTAATATTTGGAGAGAATATTATAAACGTTTCAAGACTTGCAAGCGGTGTCTACTATTTAAATGTTAAAACAGAACGAATTTTTGTCTCCAAAAAAGTGTTGAAGTATTAAAAGCTGCTTAAAAAACACAACCTATCATTTATTGAACCTTTAAAAACGGTAAATGTAAATGATGTACGTTGTATGAGTACCTTGGTGTTACGGAAAGAAGGGTAGAAATTTTTATATTTCTTCTTCTTTCAGATAACCTTCGCTCTTTCTTAATATGGCTAATTTTTAATTACTATCGCAAGTGCTAAGAAAAGCATACTTTTATCACATTTACAAACTTACCGTAGCAGGGAAAATATGGGGTATACCCTTTGTTAATTTTGGATTAGTATCTGAAAAAGACAGTAAGAAAAACCAAAAAAGTACTTTTTTAAGTACTTTTTTGTATATTTGCATTATGGAAACAGTAAATTATACAGATTTTCGTTCAAATTTAAAACATTGGTTCGATAAAGTAGTAAATGATGTAAGTGATATTATTATTAAACGAAAAAATGGTAAAGATTTAGTATTAATCTCATTAGATGAATACAATTCATTAAAGGAGACTACATATCTTTTATCAGGAAAAAATAGAGATGTATTATTAAACTCTATCAGAGAATTAGAAGCAGGTAAAGGAGTTCAAAATGATTTAATAGAAAAATGAAGTTAACTTGGTCTGCTTCATCTTGGGAAGATTATTTGTATTGGCAGAAAGTTGATAAGAAGGTTGTTAAACGTATTAATGAGCTTATTAAAAGCTGTATACGAACACCTTTT
>JAMONB010000304.1 GCA_027066745.1 Flavobacteriaceae bacterium | reverse complement strand
AATATAGCATAACTAGATTAAAGTTTATGAAAAATTCTGTCAAGTTTTTTCTTGGCATCATTGCTTTACTAGTCATTATTTTCACAGTACCTGTGTTTAGAAACAAGGCCGGTATTATTTTTTCTGGAGCAGGTATTCTAGCTGCAATTATTGGTTTTGCTGCTCAGGCAGCAGTTTCAAATTTAATTGCAGGTGCATTTATTGTACTCTTTAAACCATTTAGAGTTGGTGATTTTATCAAATTAGACGATTTACGTTTAGGCATTGTTGAAGACATCACCTTACGACATACCGTAATCAACACTTTTGAAAACAAACGGCTTATCATTCCCAATTCCTTAATCAGTACTGAATCAATCTTTAACCACACCATTGACGACACTTATGTGCAAAGTTTTAATAATATTATGGTTGGTTTACATGCTGATATTGATAAAGTAAAACAAATTATCACAGAAGAAGCGTTAAAACTAACCTATATCATTGACAACCGCACGACTGAAGAAAAGGCAAATAATTTACCTCAAATTAAAATTAGGGTTAAAGATATCAATGAAAAAGGCATCTATTTAAGAGCTTTTATTTGGGTATCTAACCCTTATGAAGAGTTTAGAGTGAAATCAGAACTATTAGAAGCCGTACACAAACGCTTTCTTAAAGAGAATGTTGATTTACCTGTAGCTACAAGAGAGATTATTAACAAAAAATAAGCTGGGAATTATACTTGTATATCTCAACTATTATTAGCAAATTTAAAGTTTAAAAAACGATAACAAATAAATAATTTTAAGTATGGAAATTTTAGGAATAGATGTAGGAGGTACAGGTATTAAAGGTGCTATTGTAGATACAGAAACTGGAACGTTAGTCTCTGAAAAACATCGAATTCCTACCCCAAAAGGTGCAATGCCTAGTGATGTCGCAGATGAAATTGCAAGTCTAGTAGAACATTTTAACTGGAAAGGTAAAGTAGGATGTGGATTCCCATCTATAGTTTCACACGGCAAGGTGCTATCTGCTAGCAATATACATCAAAGCTGGAAGGGTTTACAGGCTGATAATTTATTCAGCCAACGTACTGGCTTAGACTTTAAAATTGTCAATGATGCTGATGCTGCAGGAATTGCTGCTATGACATTTGGAGCAGGTAAAGGTCAAAAAGGCACTGTTATAATGATTACTATTGGCACTGGGCTTGGTTCTGGTCTGTTCCATAATGGAATATTAATTCCTAATATTGAACTGGGAGTAATTCCGTATAAAAATTATAAATACTATGAAACTTACGCCTCAGATGCAGCTCGAAAAAGAGAAGAATTAAGTTATAAAAAATGGGGGAAACGTTTTAATAAATTCTTGAAATTTGTAGTTCTAGTCACCTCTCCAGATCTTATTATTTTAGGAGGTGGTGCTAGTAAAAAAATAGATAAATTTAAAGATCAACTCACTGTTAATGTTCGTGTTTTACCTTCTGAATTTGAAAACGAAGCGGGTATCGTTGGAGCAGCATTAAATGCTAAATAATTATCTCATTTCATCAACAAACTCCTTAATTCATGTGCTTTAATTATAAGTTTATATTAATATCTTTATTTATCTTACTATCAGTGTCTTGTACAACAAAAAAAGACACTTACTCTAATCCGTTAGAAGAGCAAATAGCTATTGTTAAAAATCAATTTGCTCCAGACAAAAGAGTTGCCTTATTTGATGTGATTTCAGTTAAAAACAATACAGAAATCATCCTAAAAGGAGAATCAAATCTACCTGAAGCTATCAATACGTTGAAAGAAAATCTAAAAACTAAAAATATCACTTTCGTGGATAGCATTCAAGTTTTACCAAATGCTAGTGTTGAGGGGAAAACCCGAGGAGTTATAAAAATTTCTGTTGCCAATCTAAGAAGTAAGCCAAAACACTCAGCTGAATTAGCAACACAAGCCACACTAGGTACGCCAGTTTTAGTGTATAAAAAAGAAGGGAATTGGTATTTGATACAAACTCCTGACAATTATTTGTCATGGGTGGATGGTGGAGGTATCCAGTTAATGACACAAGAAGAATTTGCTTCATGGAAGTTAGCAGATAAAATTATTTTTTTAGATACCTACGGGCAGTCTTTTGAAGAAGAACAACAAAATATAGTTTCTGACCTAGTTGCAGGTGCTATTTTAGAAGTTATTGAAGAACTAAAATCCTTTTACAAAGTAAAATACCCAGACGGGAGAATAGCATATATTAATAAAAATCAATCTAAAAAATATAAAGAATGGTTAGCTGAGCTAAATCCGACTCATGAATCTTTAATTAAAACTTCTCAATCACTGATGGGTCTTCCCTATCTATGGGGAGGCACATCTTCTAAAGGCGTTGATTGTAGTGGCTTTACAAAAACAGTTTACTTTCTAAACGGTATGATTATTCCAAGAGATGCATCGCAACAAGTACACACCGGATTACTTGCTGATGAGCATAAAGACTTTAAAAAACTACAAACAGGAGATTTACTTTTCTTTGGTACACCTGCTACAAAAACTAAAAAAGAATGCGTAACTCATGTAGGCATGTGGCTTGGCAATAATGAATTTATCCATTCTTCAGGCCGCGTACATATTAGCAGTATGGATAAAAATGCACCTAATTATGATGCATACAATTTCAACCGATATTTAAAATCAAAACGACTATTAAATCAAGACGATAGTAACATTATTAATTTAACCAAAATAGCTGTTTTTAAGAATTAATTTCTCTTATATAAGAAAAAATAGTATATTTGTGGCTAATATTAATATTTAATTTATTTAAAATGAGTAAAGGAACAGTAAAATTCTTCAATGAATCAAAGGGATTCGGCTTTATTACAGAAGAAGGAACTAACAAAGAACATTTTGTACACATTTCAGGTTTAATCGACGAAATACGCGAAGGTGATGAAGTAGAATTCGATTTACAAGAAGGTAGAAAAGGACTTAACGCAGTAAATGTAAAAGTAATTTAATTATATATCTTTTAAAATTTTTACTTACAAAAGCCTATCGAAAGATAGGCTTTTTTTATGCTTAATATTTTGTATCTTTCATAAATGAATCAAATTAATATTCGCAAAGCAACTCTGAAAGACCTTTCCTCCTTACTTGAATTTGAGCAAGGAGTTATTGAAGCTGAACGCCCTTTAGACCCGACTTTAAAACGCACATCAACAATTTATTATGATTTAAATGAAATGTTGACCGCAAAACACATTCACTTAATCGTTGCAGAAATTAATAATGAAATAGTTAGCTGTGGTTATGCTAGAATAGAAAATGCAAAAGAAGCTTTACAACACACTAACTTTGGTTATTTAGGTTTTATGTATACAGCACCAGCACATAGAGGGAAAGGGATTAATAAAAGTATTATCAATGAATTGATAGCCTGGTGTAAAGCAAAAGACATCAATGAAATACGCTTACACGTTTACCAAGAAAACGAAGCAGCAATAAAAGCTTATGAAAAAGTAGGTTTTACAAAACATATGATTGAAATGAGAATTAAATAATATGCATTCTAAACAAAACTGTCCGTTATGCACTAATAAATCTACTCTTTTCTATCAACAAAATGATAGAATTTTTTTTCAATGTTCAACTTGTAATGGTCTTTTTCTAGATCAGAAATTAAGACTTAATTCTTCTAAAGAGATTTTACGTTACCAATTGCATAATAATGACATTGAAGACATCCATTATCAAAAATTTGTTTTACCCATTACGACTGCTATTCAAAAATATTTTACAAAAGAGGATAAAGGGCTTGATTTTGGAGCTGGAACTGGTCCTGTGATTTCTAAAGTACTTCATGACAATAAATTTCAAATTGCACCATACGATCCGTTTTTCCATAAGCATCCAAATCTTTTAAAATCTACTTACAACTATATTGCTTGTTGTGAGGTGATGGAACATTTTTACAATCCGAAAAAAGAGTTCAACTTATTAAAAAAATTACTCAAACCAAATGGAAAGTTGTTTTGTATGACTGTACTTTTTGATGATACTATTAATTTTCATGACTGGTATTATAAAAACGACCCAACACATGTCTTTATTTATCATCAAAAAACTATACATTGGATAAAAGAAAATATCGGATTTTCAAAAGTAACTATTGACGGAAGGCTTATCTCCTATTCGTACTAATTATAGTATTGGTAAACTTACCGTAGATTTCACCTCAGTCATCACAAAAGCACTTTGAACCTGTCTAATATTGTCAACCGAAGCCAATTCTTTTGCAACAAAATGCTGATAAGCATCCATATCTTGCACCACAACTTTCAACAAATAATCAAACATCCCTCCAATGTGGTAACATTCGATTACTTCTGAGAATTGCTGAATATCTTCTTCAAATTTTGAAATAAATGAAGCTTCATGCTGATTTAATGAAATATTACAAAAAACCAACAAAGACAACCCCACCCTCTTCCTATCAACAACTGCTCGGTATGAAGTAATATAATTTTCTTTTTCTAATCTTTTGATACGTTCAAAAATTGGTGTTGGAGTTAAATTCAATTTATTAGCCAATTCTTTAATTGTCTGTTTACTGTTGTATTGCAATAATCTTAAGATTGATTTATCTGTAATATCTAGCATAGTATAGAATTTTGTTCTAAAATGAATTCAAAATTAAATCCGAAAAAGAATATTATACTTTTATTTGTGTAAATATAGATTATTACACTATATTTTACCTATAATTAGGATTAAAAAACTATAATAATTAATTTTAATGCCTAAACATCCATACTATGAGCACACATAACATGAGTCCTGAGAGTTTAATGATGAGTCATGGCTACAAGCCAGAATTATCACAAGGGGCAGTAAAATGCCCTATATTTCAAACTTCAACATTCGAATATAAAACAGCAGAGGAAGGCAAAGCCTTTTTTGAAATAGCTTACGGATTAAGAGAAAAAGGGCCTCAAGAAGAGTTAGGCTTAATTTATAGCAGAATTAACAATCCGAATTTAGAAATTTTAGAAAACAGATTGTGTTTGTGGGATAGAGCTGATGATTGTGCTGTTTTTGAAAGTGGAATGTCGGCTATAAGTACCGTTTTGTTAGAATTCTTAAAACCTGGTGATTTATTAGTACATGGCAATCCTCTCTATGGAGGAACAGATCATTTTATAAATCATTTCTTGCCAAAAATTGGTATTCATACCTTAGATGTTCATCCCGATGAAAGTGAAGAGAACATCATAAAAATGATTAGTGAATCTGGTAAAGGAGACAAACTAGCTATGATTTTTTTAGAAACTCCTGCCAACCCAACCAATGCTATTGTTGATATTGAGAGCTATAAACGAATTAGCGATCATTTTAGCAACAAAGAAAAACAAGTCTTACTAACCGTTGATAATACGTATATGGGACCACTCTGGCAACACCCTTTGCAATTTGGAGCAGATATTGTATTGTATTCTGCTACCAAATACATTGGAGGGCATAGCGACTTAATCGCTGGAGCTGTATTGAGTACAGCTGAATTGATGGTACGCGTAAAGACTTTACGCACCTTTTTAGGGAATATGCTGAGTCCGAATTCCGCATGGTTACTATTGAGAAGCTTAGAGACCTTGAAAGTACGAATGGATCAACAAACAAAAAATGCACAAGAAATTGCACAATTTTTAAGTCAACACCCAAAAGTTGAAAAAGTGTATTATTTAGGCTTATTAAAAGAGGGTACAAAAGAATTTACCATTTACAAAAAACAATGTGAAGCTCCTGGAGCTATGATTTCTTTTGATATTAAAGGTGGTGAAAAGGAAGCTTTTCTATTTATGAATAGTTTAAAACTTTTTAAAATAGCTGTAAGTCTTGGAAGTACAGAAAGTTTAGTACAGCATCCAATTACCATGACCCATGCAGGGGTTGATCCTGAACACAGAACTCAAATGGGAATTACTGATAAATTGATTCGACTATCTATTGGTATAGAAAATGCCAAAGATATTATTTGGGATATTGAACAAGCTTTAGCATAAAAAAAATATAGGACCTTAAAACTAACTATCCCGGCTGGATGGCTAAAAGAATTCTTTTCGGTTAAAACCTACATTCAGTTTTAAAAAATTTAAAGCCATCTCTTTCAATATAACTTAAAAATCTCGCTTCTTATAATAAGAAGCGAGAAAATTGCTATGAAAAAGAATGTATGAATCTTAATATTAAAGAACATACACAAATGAATAACACTTTAAAAGTAATAATTACTGAAAAAAAATGGATTATTTCAACAATAAACACCTAATCTATTATCACTCATGATGATAAGGTTCGTTTTTTAAAATTGTAAATGCTCTATACAACTGCTCTACCATAAATAATCGAATCATTTGATGTGAGAATGTAAGTTTTGATAAGGATACTTTTCCTTGTGCTTTTTGATAAACTTCTTTTGAAAATCCATAAGGTCCTCCTATCACAAAAACCAATTGTTTGATACCAGAATTCATCTTTTTTTGTAAAAATTTTGAAAATTCAATAGAACGAAACTCCTTTCCTTTTTCATCTAATAAAACAAGCTGATCAGTTGCTGAAATTTTCTTTAAAATCAATTCGCCTTCCTTTTCTTTTTGCAAATTTTTAGACAGATTCTTTACATTTTTAATATCTGGAATTACCTCCAATTCAAAATTTATATAATGATTCAATCGTTTTTGATAAGTGTCAATCAACTGTATCAAGTTTTTATCATCTGTTTTACCTATGGTGAGCAATTTTATTTTCATAAAGCAAATTTAAGGTTTATAACCTTATTGATTAAAATTTGGAATTTGTTTTTAGTACTTTTGCCTTATAAACTCATTTTATGATTTCTAAACAACAATTTGAAAAAGAACTACAACTTATCATTACCAATGCCATTCGTGAAGATGTTGGCGATGGTGATCATTCTTCATTAGCCTGTATTCCAAAAGACACTGTAGGTAAAGCCAAATTATTAGTTAAAGATGAAGGTATTATTGCAGGAGTTAAATTTGCGAAGCTTGTTCTCAATCATATTGATGCTAATTTAGAGATTGAAACCTTAATTAAAGATGGTAGCCCCGTAAAATACGGTGATATCGTGTTTTATGTAACGGGTAATTCTCAATCCATTTTAAAAGCTGAACGTTTAGTCTTAAATGCGATGCAACGGATGAGTGCTATTGCGACTAAAACCAACTCATTTGCCAAATTATTAGAAGGTACAAAAACTAAAATTTTAGACACTAGAAAAACAACACCTGGCATTAGAGCATTAGAAAAATGGGCGGTTAAAATTGGAGGTGGTGAAAACCACCGCTTTGCTTTATACGATATGATCATGCTTAAAGACAATCATATCGATTTTGCTGGTGGCATTACTAAAGCCATTACAAAAACCAAGAATTATTTAAAAGAAACCAATCGTAATTTAAAAATTATTGTAGAGGCAAGAAGTCTTCAAGAAATTGAAGAGATTTTACAGTCTGAAGGTATTTACAGAATTCTAATAGACAACTTCAATTATGAGGATACGCGTAAAGCCGTTGCTTTAATTGGCGATATCTGTTTAACAGAATCTTCTGGCGGTATTAATGAGAACACTTTAAGAGCTTATGCCGATTGTGGTGTCAACTATATTTCTTCAGGAGCACTCACCCATTCCGTTTACAATATGGATTTGAGCTTGAAAGCTGTATGATTTTAGATCAATTCGATTAACAATTTAACTGCAAACTACTTCTGACTCTCCTTTAACATAGGAACGAAACGGAAATCACCAAGCTCATGCTTTTCAAATTCTTTCTCTCCTTTTCGGATAAACAAAGTCATAATTTGTACATCATCACCAACAGGAATAACTAACCTACCTCCTATTTTTAGTTGACTTAATAAAGGTTTTGGAACAAAAGGAGCACCAGCAGTAACTATTATTTTATCAAAAGGGGCATATTCTGGCCATCCTTTATAACCATCACCAAAATTTAATTTTTTAGCCACATAACCTAATCTTGGGAGGAACTTTCTTGTTTTTTCATACAGCTCTTTTTGTCGTTCAATACTATAAACCTCAGCTTTCAAGTCTATCAACACAGCCGTTTGATATCCTGAACCTGTACCAATTTCCAATACTTTATCTTTAGGTTCTAATTGCAACAATTCTGTTTGAAAAGCAACTGTATAGGGTTGTGAAATAGTTTGGTCTGCAGCAATAGGAAATGCATTGTCTTGATAAGCAAAATCAATAAAACCAGAATCCATAAATAAATGCCTAGGAATTTTAGAGATAGCATCTAGTACTTTTTCATCTTTGATCCCTTTACTTTTAATTATTTTAACTAGCTGATTTCTAAGCCCTTTATGCCTGTGCGTATCTTTCATGGTTGAAAATCAAAAGTAATTAATTATTTCAATAAAAAAACCATTTAAATTTTGTTATTTCTTACATTTGCTTAAAATCATTTTTTATGTTAAAAGTAGGTGTTTTAGGTGCTGGTCACCTTGGTAAAATTCATTT
>JAMONB010000303.1 GCA_027066745.1 Flavobacteriaceae bacterium | reverse complement strand
TCTTTTTGAGACAGGTGACAGGAAGACAGGAAGACAGAAGAGAGAAGACAGGAGGTGTTTTTTAATTTCAGTATTCGGTCTTGCATCTTGAGTCATGCATCTTGCATCTTCGACTTTACATAAACATATCCATTCCAGGAATATTTGGCATTCCACCTTTGGCAGCAGCAGCCATTTCTGCTTCGTGTATTTCGTTTGCCTTTTCTAAAGCATTGTTTAATGCGATAACAAGATAATCTTCTAGTTCGTCACTATCCTTTAGCAATTCATCATTTATAGCAATATTTCGTATTTCTCTATTGGCGGTGACGGTAACCTTAACTTTACCATTACCAGATTCACCATCTACTAAAACCGTATTTAAACGTGCTTTGGTTTCTTCTATTTTTTGTTGAGCTTCTTTAAGCTTATCCATCATTCCAGATAAATCTCCTAACATATATTTAACTATTTAATAAAATATTAATGACAAATTTAGTATTTTAGATGTTCATAAATAGATATAAAATGAAAAAAATAATCCTTTTTTTGATGACAGTAACTCTTACTTTTGTTGCTTCATATTCACAAGATAACATGAAAAGTAAAATAGTAAACCCACCAATTGCAGATAAAGTACCTAAGAAATTAGAAAATTTAGGCGATGTTAGAATAGACAATTATTATTGGATGCGTTTGACTGATGAACAGCGGAACGATAAAACACCAGATGAGCATACCCAGAAAGTAAAAGACTATTTAAATGCTGAAAATGACTATTTTGACAGTAAAATGGCTCATAATAAGCAATTTAGAGAAGGTTTATTTCAAGAAATGAAAGCGAGAATTAAAGAGGATGATGAGTCTGTACCTTATAAAAAGAAGGGCTATTTTTATATTACTAGGTATGAATTAGGGGGGCAATACCCAATCCATTCACGTAAAAAAGAAACTCTAGAAGCTCCTGAAGAAATTTTATTTAATGTAAATGAACTGGCAAAAGGACATGAGTATTATTCACTCGGAGGAGTAAGTGTAAGTCCTAATAATAAAATAGCATCTTTTGCTGTAGATACGGTGAGTCGCCGTCAATATACCCTACAATTTAAAAACTTAGAAACAGGAGAGATTTATCCAGATAAAATTGACAATACAACAGGTGGTTCCACTTGGGCAAATGATAATAAAACTGTTTTTTACACTAAAAAAGACCCTGTTACCTTACGTAGTGATAAAATTTTCAAACATGTTTTAGGAACAGATACGTCTAAAGATGTTGAGGTATACAATGAAAAAGATGACACTTATGGTACTTTTGTATATAAAACAAAATCTCAAAAATATATTGTGATAGGTTCATACAGTACCTTGACAAGTGAGTATCAAGTTTTAGATGCAGATACTCCAAACGGTCAATTCCGTATGATTCAAAAGCGGACGCATGGCTTGGAATATAGTATTTCGCATTTTAAAGGTTATTTTTATATTTTGACGAATAAAGATAAGGCAACAAATTTTAAATTGATGAAAACGCCTGAAGATAAGACTAGCTCAGAAAATTGGACTGATGTCATTCCACATAGAGAAGATACGTTATTGGAAGATATTTCTATTTTTAAGGATTATTTGGTCTTAGAAGAACGTACTAACGGATTGAATAAAATTAGAATAAAACGTTGGGATGCCACTGCAGATTATCACCTGCCTTTTGATGAAGAGACCTATTCAGTCGGAGTACATGGCAATCCTGAGTTTGATACAGAAATACTTCGTTATAGCTATAATTCATTTACAACCCCAGCTTCAGTAATTGATTTTAATATGAGTGATAAATCAAAAGAAATTAAGAAAGAGCAAGAGGTTTTAGGGGGTGAATTTGATAAGAATAATTATACAAGTGAACGTATTTGGATAACAGCTAGAGATGGTAAAAAAGTCGCTGTGTCAATTGTACGTAGAAAAGATACTAAATTAAATGAGAACACACCACTATTGCTCTATGCATATGGTTCATATGGTTATACAATTCCTGATGGGTTTAGCACTACGCGATTGAGCTTACTAGATAGAGGTTTTGTATATGGATTAGCACATATTAGAGGAAGTCAGTATTTAGGTAGACAATGGTATGAAGATGGTAAATTGCTCCATAAGATGAATACATTTACAGATTTTATTGATTGTAGTAAGGCTTTAATTGAGAAAAAATACACTTCGGCACAGCATTTGTATGCTATGGGAGGATCAGCAGGAGGTTTGTTGATGGGTGCAATTATAAATATGAGTCCAGAGATATTTAATGGCGTAGTAGCCGCAGTACCTTTTGTAGATGTAATGACAACGATGTTAGATGATAGTATTCCTTTAACAACAGGTGAGTACGACGAATGGGGAAATCCGAATGAAAAAGAATTTTATGATTATATGTTAACGTATTCACCATATGATAATGTCAAAAAACAAAAGTACCCAAATATGTTAGTTACTACAGGTTTACATGATTCACAAGTACAATATTATGAGCCTGCAAAATGGGTAGCAAAATTAAGAGAATATAAAACAGACAATAATGTCTTACTATTACATACCAACATGGAAGCTGGTCATGGCGGAGCTTCAGGTAGGTTTAATGCATTGAAAGAAACAGCAATTGATTATAGTTTTCTTTTAGATTTAGAAAGAATTATGAGATAGTTTAAAAAAAAATAGTAAATTTGCCTGTTATTTTATAATAAGATTATTTAGTTTATGAAAAAACATCAAGGGATAACCAATTCAATATTAGATTTAGTTGGAGATACACCTCTAATCAGATTGAATAATATCACAGCCCAATTAGACGGTCAGTTTTTAGTGAAATATGAAGCCTATAATCCTGGGCATTCTATGAAAGACCGTATTGCTATTCACATTGTTGAAGAAGCAGAACGTAGAGGAATCTTGAAAAAAGGAAGTACAGTTATTGAAACTACTTCTGGCAATACAGGATTTAGTATAGCGTTGGTATGTATTATCAAAGGATATAACTGTATTTTAGCGGTAAATTCTAAAGCTTCAAAAGGCAAGATTAATATGTTGAAAGCTATGGGAGCTAAAGTTTATGTCTGTCCTCCAAATGTGAGTGCAGATGATCCTCGTTCTTATTACGAAGTTGCTAAAAGGCTACATAGAGAAACTGCTGACTCGGTTTATATAAATCAATATTTCAACCAATTAAATTCAGAAGCACATTATTTATCAACAGGTCCTGAAATTTGGGAACAAACTGAAGGTAAAGTAACGCATGTCGTTGTCGCTAGTGGTACTGGAGGGACAATATCTGGTGTTGGACGGTTTTTAAAAGAGAAAAATCCAGCAATTAAAGTATTAGGAGTGGATGCTTTTGGATCTATTTTGAAGAAATTTCATGAAACTTCAGAATTAGATGTAAAAGAAATTTATCCTTATAGAATTGAAGGATTAGGAAAGAACTTAGTTCCAACAGCAACAGATTTTAGTGTAATTGATGTCTTTGAAAAAGTTACAGATGAGTCAGCTGCACATAGAGCACGTGAATTAGCACTTACAGAAGGATTGTTTACAGGCTATACTAGTGGTGCCGTTATGCAAGCAACCATGCAATATGCAAAACAAGGTGTTTTTGATAAGGATAGTGTTGTTGTTCTTCTATTGCCTGACCATGGTTCACGATATATGGAAAAAATTTATAGTGATGATTGGATGCAAGAACAAGGATTTTTTGATACTCAAAAATTTGCTCAATCTAAAATAGAAATCATCAAATAGTCAAATATTTTATACAATTATTAAAAGAGGTTTTTTTATTAAAACCTCTTTTTTATTTAATTTTTTTAACCTTTCAATAGAACGGGTATGAAAGAGAAGTATAAATCTGTTGAAAAAGAGTTGCTTATACACTTGAATAGCATAAAAAAAAACAGTTATTTTGCACTAAACTAAAATAGTTATTCATGGAACATTTACAATTAAAATTTTAGTTTTCATGAAATGATTGAACGATTGCTTCAACAAAACTATTGAAAGAAAAGAAACTAATAGATGAAAGATTTATTTGAAAGAATAATAAAAGATAAAGGACCTTTAGGGAAGTGGGCAAAACAGGCAGAAGGCTATTATGTTTTTCCTAAATTGGAAGGGCCAATATCGAATAGAATGACATTTAATGGTAAAAAAGTAATCACTTGGTCTATCAATGATTATTTAGGTTTAGCCAATCACCCAGAAGTTATAAAAGCAGATGCTGCTGCTGCTGCTGAGCATGGTATGGCATACCCAATGGGAGCTAGAATGATGTCAGGCCATACTGTTTTTCATGAACAGTTAGAACAAGAATGTGCAGCTTTTGTCAATAAAGAGGCCGCTTATTTAGTGAATTTTGGTTATCAAGGAATGGTGTCGGCAATTGACGCCTTAGTAACCAAACACGATGTAATTGTATATGATATGGACACCCATGCATGTATTATTGATGGAGTTAGATTACATGCAGGTAAGCGTTTTGTTTATAAACATAATGATGTTGAAAGTTTAGAAAAGAACTTGCAACGAGCAACAAAAATGGCAACCCAGAATAATGGAGGTATTTTAGTTATCTCTGAAGGAGTCTTTGGTATGCGTGGTGAACAAGGTAGATTAAAAGAGATTGTTGCCTTAAAGAAAAAATACAATTTTAGATTATTGGTAGATGATGCTCATGGGTTTGGTACATTAGGTAAAACAGGAGCAGGAGCAGGAGAAGAGCAAGGTGTGCAAGATGATATTGATGTGTATTTTGCAACTTTTGCAAAGTCAATGGCAGGTATAGGTGCTTTTTTTGCTGCCGATAAAGATATTATTCAATATTTACAGTACAATATGCGTTCTCAAATGTTTGCAAAAACCTTGCCTATGGCAATGGTAAAAGGAGCATTAAAACGTTTAGATATGTTGCGTACTATGCCAGAGTTAAAAGAAAAACTTTGGGAAAACACCAATGCCTTACAATCTGGTCTAAAAGAAAATGGATTTGATATTGGGAATACTAATACTTGTGTAACACCAGTGTTTTTAGAAGGAGACATTCCAGAAGCTATGGCAATGGTACATGATTTAAGAGAAAATTACGGCATTTTTTGTTCTATTGTTGTCTATCCAGTAATACCAAAGGGTATGATTTTATTACGCTTAATTCCAACGGCAACACATACCTTAGAAGATGTAAGTGAAACCATTACTGCTTTTTCAAGTATGAGAGAAAAACTTGAAGGTGGCGTTTACAAACGTATTGCTGCTACAATGGCTTAAGTAGAAGAGTCAAATTTTAAGATTTTTTTAGCCAAAAAACATAAAAATTCCAAATCTCAATTTTTTGAGTTTGGGATTTTTTTTTAGTTGAATCTTTTGAGAATATTATATTGTCAAGAAATAATATTACCTTTATAATCCATAACGGGTATAAACGCAATGCGTTTATATAATAGTTACCTGCAAGCAGAAAAACTATGAAAAAATACTTAAAAAAGAATATTTTAAAAATACTTCTTGCAATTGTCGGTTTATTCGTAATCTTTATGATTTTCTATTTCAATAATGAAATTATTAATTGTTATAAAGATTTTGCCTATTGGTTATTCCCAGAGAATAGCAATAGAAAAGGGGAACTATTTAAAATTGTTTTAAGTATTTTAGGTGCTTTAGGTATTCTTTATGGACTTTATATTTCATTAAGAAGAGCAAAAGCTATTGAGCAAGGTGTTGAAAAGCAAGGGGCTGCAATAAACATTCAAAGTAAACAAATAGAACTTTCAAGAAAATCTCAAACTGATGAGCGTTTTAAAAATGCAGTAGAACATTTGGGAAGCGAAAAAGAACCAATAATTTTTGGAGGAATTGCAGAACTTCATCAGATAGCAAAAGAAAATAAAGATGAATATTCTGAAATTATTTTCAATATCCTTTGTAGTTATATAAGAACAAACTCGAACACTAATAAAAACACTTCTATAATACAAACCATTGCTGACTTTCTATTCTCCAAAAATATAGATAATCCATACTTAGGACTTAATGCAAATCTAAAAAACTCGGATTTATTAGGGATAAATTTTACAAATGCAAATTTAGAATCCGCCAACCTTTCGAATTGTAGATTGTCAAGTTTTTATGATTCAAGTTTGGCTAATACAATTCTTGATGGAGCAGAGTTTTTTCTATCTGATATCGAAAATGTGAATTTTACAAATTCAGAAGTAAATCGAACAATTTTCTATGGCACAAAAATAAAAAATTGTGATTTTAATGTTTATCAAGACTATCCTACAGCATCTTTTATTGATGGAAATATAGATAAAGTTAAATTTAGAAATGGAAAAATAAGCGATTGGAATTTTATCGGTGTTGAAATAACTGATACATCTTTCATTAATTGTGAGATTATTTCAACTGTATTTTCTGCCTCGTGCTTACATAATGTAGATTTCAAAGATATTGAATTATTTAGTTCCAATGATTTTAGAGCAACTCAATTTACTTCAGTTAGAATGAGTAATTTTATCATTATGAATTCAAATTTTAAAGGTTGTAGAACGAAAAGAGGTTTTCGTAGTCCATTTTTTAAAGAATTACCAAAAAGTATTGGGATTGAACCAGATATAAGTGGAATTGATTTTCAGAATACAATACTGACTAAATGTGAAAATGGAAAACTGACTCAAAAAGACATTGATGAAATTACTGAAAAATATGAGTTTATTCAACAGAAAATATTTAAAAAGAAATAGCCAGCAGGTAACAACGGGTATAATTTATTGCTTCGGAATTTTCTAACGGAAATTCATAGCAATTAATTATATTTAGTTTATAGAGGAAAATACTAAGGTCTTTTCCCGCAACAAAATCATACCCAAACCGTCAGACTGTGCATTAACCTCAAACTACAACAGCAAACATCTACATTACCTGTTCATATCAATTAACAACTAACTTGTTGATTTACAACACAAATGATTATCTTTAGATGTAATTAATTCTTTAAAACATGAATCATATTCAGGGTAATAATCGCAATCAGATAAGAATGCTGTCTTTAGAGCAAATGGTTGAACCAGAATCTATGGTTAGAATCATAGATGCATTTATAGATATGTTAGATTTAAAACAGTTTGGCTTTAGCTATTTTACGCTAAACAAAGAGGGACGTCCACCCTATCATCCTGGTTTATTACTAAAATTATATCTATACGGATATCAAAACAGCATCAGAACGTGCAGAAAATTAGAAAAAGCTTGTAAAAATAATATTGAAATGATGTGGCTCTTAAATGAACAAAGACCTCATTATAAAACCATAGCTAACTTTAGAAAAGACAACCCAAAAGCATTTAAAGAAGTCTTTAGATATTTTGTAGCCATGCTTAAAGACTGGAAATTAATTGACGGTAAAACTATTGCTATAGATTCATTTAAAATAAGAGCTCAAAATAGCTTAAAAAATAATTTTAATCAAACAAAGGTAAAACGTCATATTACTTATATTGATAAAAAAATAGCTGAATATGAACAAGCTCTTGATCAGGAATTTGATCAGACTATAAAAGATAAATTAGCCTATAACCATCAAAAAAAAGAGAATTACCAAAACATTCAAAAACAATTAAAACAAACTGGAGATGGACAAATCTCTATAACTGATCCTGATTCCAGAGCTGTAGTCTTTCAAAGAAACAGTGTAAAGGTTGGTTATAATATCCAAGCGGTAAGTGATTCTAAAAACAAACTTTTGATTGCTGCTGATACGGGAGATGTAAATGATACCAAAGCACTTGCTGTAATGGTTGAGAAAGCACAGGAAAATATTCAAACAGTAGAAAATGTTCTCGCCGATAAAGGCTATCATTCAGGAAGGGAACTTAAAGCATGTGAAGAACTTGGAGTGACCACTTTTATTTCTCCTAAAGAATCAAGCTCTAGTAAAAAGAACCCTGATTTTGCAATGCAAAGTTTTAGTTATGATAAGCAAAAAGATACTTATAGCTGTCCTGCGGGTGAACTTATGCTAACCAATGGAAAATGGTATCACAAAAAATTAATACATGGCAGAAAATCGTATCATGTAAAACATTACAAAACCAAAGCCTGTAATGGATGCCATTTAAGAAACCAATGTACAACCAACAAGCATGGTAGAGTACTAGAGCGAACAGAATACCAACAATATGTTAGCAGAAATAATGATAGGGTACATCAAAATCCTAATTATTACAGACAAAGACAGCAGATTATTGAACATCAGTTTGGCACACTAAAAAGGCATTGGCATTTTGATTATACACTCACAAAATCAAAAGAAAAAGTACTTGGTGAGGTATACTTAATTTTTACAGGATACAACCTTAGAAGACTCATGTCCATTTTTGACTTTAAAACCTTAATGAGCAAGTTAAAAGCTCATTTACTAGCATTATTTGATAGATTCAGCCTGTTTTGTCAAAATTTAAAGTCATTTTTAATCAATATAAGCCATTTGATGAAAATTTTAAGACAATCAAATAAATTCCCTATTTTTAACCTGAATTAAACGGAGTTGTTACACAAACTCACGTTGGC
>JAMONB010000302.1 GCA_027066745.1 Flavobacteriaceae bacterium | reverse complement strand
CATAGGTCTTAGTTATTTTAAAGAACGAGGTTTTACAGATGAAACTATCAAAAAATTTGAATTGGGTTATGCTTTAGATCAATGGAGTGCATTTACAGATGCTGCCTTGAAAAATAAATACCAATTAGAATTTCTAGAAAAAACAGGATTGACTATTGTTAAAGAAGGTCAAGACGGTGGTGCATATAAACAATTTGACCGATTTAAAGGTCGGGTATTGTTTCCTATTCACAGTATGTCTGGTAGAGTACTTGGTTTTGGAGGTCGTATTTTAACTTCTGATAAAAAAGCTGCCAAATATTTGAATTCACCTGAAAGTGAAATCTATCATAAAAGTAAAGTACTTTACGGAATTTATCATGCCAAGCAGAGTATAGCAAAAAAAGACAATTGTTATTTGGTAGAAGGCTATACTGATGTGATTTCATTTTCTCAAACAGGGATTGAAAATGTGGTGGCTTCTTCTGGTACGGCTTTAACTTCAGATCAAATTAGATTGGTAAGTCGTTTAACACCAAATATAACTGTTCTGTTTGATGGTGATGCAGCAGGGCTGAGAGCATCCATTCGTGGTATTGATTTGATTTTAGAACAAGGCATGAATGTTAAAGTGGTTGCATTTCCTGAAGGAGAAGATCCCGATAGTTTTGCAAAAAGCAATTCTTTAGAAAGCTTACAGGCTTATTTAGATGAAAATGCTCAAGACTTTATTCGCTTTAAAGTGTCTGTTTTGATGGATGAAGTAGATAATGATCCTGTAAAAAAAGCAGGATTGATAAGAGATATTGTTGCTACCATTTCAAAAATTCCGAATCAGATTCAGCGAGAAGTTTATGTACAAGAGTGTGCTAAAATCATGGATATTTCTGAACGTGTTTTGTTTAGTGAACTGGCACAATTGTATAAAAAAGAACAACGAGAAGAGGCTAGACGACCAAAAGAACCACAGCAAGAATCTTTTACCGTAGTTAAAAATGAAGGTGTTGCTTTTAAAAAAGTAGATCAATTAAATAATTTAGAAAAGCAATTGATAGAAATACTGTTGCTCTACGGCAATAAAGAAATTGATTTTGTCGATTATGTTGAGGTTGAAGATGAAGAAGGGAAAATAAAAATGGAAAAAGAAGAATATCAAAACACCATTGCAAATGAAATTTATTTGCATTTACAAGATGATGAAATTGAGTTTAGTAATGCTATTTTTAAAAAAATATACTTTGATGTTATCCATCAATTAAATCAAGATGAAAAGATAAATCCTGATGTTTTTATCAATCATGAAGATGTTGAACTAGGTAAAGTAGTTACTGACATTTTAATGGATGATGAAAAACATGTCTTAAGTGATTGGGAACGTAAAGAAATCTATGTCCGTACCAAAGAAAAAAGCTTATCAAAATTAGTGATGGATGCCATTTTAAACTTACGTAGAATTTTGATTGAGTTGAAGATAAACGAATTGATGGAACAAGAAACTACAGATGAAGAACGTCAGTCTATGCTAGAATTGGTCGTTAATTATACGGCACTTAGAAAGTTGCTGTTTGAGAAGTTAAATAGGGTGGTGTAGTTTTTTCTTTTTTAGATGATGAGTATTTAAGAAAACTTATTGTGAAAATTGTAATTACCCTTTCAACTCCTCAGGAATCTCACAAACAGGAATCGGAACCATTTTATGTTTATTGGCATTGTGTAATCTCGTGTAAATCTCAAAAACAGTTTTAGTTCTACCTTCAAAATCA
>JAMONB010000301.1 GCA_027066745.1 Flavobacteriaceae bacterium | reverse complement strand
ACAATGTATATAATTCATTGCTTAAATTTTGTCGTTGTACGACAAATTAAACTAAATTTAAACTCAGATTTCTCTTACGATAAGTCTTACGACTAATCGCAACGAAATCATAATACTAAACCGTTGTGTTTCATACAAAAACGAGCCAACCGCACAAATTGCACATTTAGTTTTTGCCAACGCTAAAAGCCAAACTAAAAAAACCAAAAGAGCAATTTTTTGCCAACGCTCACCGAATTAAGAATTAAACTTATTATGAATTTACATTGAATAATGAAAATTAAAATAAAACATATAGAAAAATCCTTTGGAGAGAATCAAATTCTCAAAGATGTTTCCTTTGAATTGGAACAAGGAAAAGTCTATGTCTTAATGGGAACAAACGGAAGTGGAAAAACAACACTATTTAATATCTTGACGGGATTTCTAAAAACGGACAAAGGAAGCGTCGTATGGAATAATGAAAATTTACTAAACAAAGAATCATATTTGATTAATGAAATAGGAATTAGTAGAACGTTTCAAGATTTACGATTGATAGAAGAACTGACTGTAAAAGAAAACGTATTACTCTCTTTTAAAAACCAAGAGGGTGAAAAATGGTGGAAAGCATTATTGACCAAAAATGGATATAGCATTGAACAAACAGAAAATAATAAAAAAGCTTACAAAATATTGGAACAAACTTTTATTAGTGATATAGCCAACCAAAAAGCAGGAGAAATATCTTACGGACAACAAAAACTATTAACACTTGCCTGTTGTATTGCTAATGATGCTCAATTATTTTTATTAGACGAACCTGTTGCAGGTGTTAATCCTGTATACAGAGATAAATTAGTAAAGGTTATGAAAACACTAAAAGAACAAGAAAAAACGTTCTTAATCATAGAACACAATACTGGTTTTATAAGCGAAATTGCAGATGAAATTTTCTTTCTAAATAATGGAACAATTACAGAATATCAGACTTATGAGGCAATGCGGATGGATGAACAAGTAAAAGAAGCTTTTGTATGAGTATTTTGGTAGCAGAACATATAAACACAGGATACGACAAGAAGCAAGTACTCTTTGATATTAATTTTGATATAAAACAAGGTGAATGTGTTTTATTAGTTGGTTCTAATGGCTCTGGAAAAAGCACTTTGTTTAAAGCTATTTACAAAAGTTTAGACTTATGGAATGCAGATGGGAAAATAGTTTTTGAGAATGAAGATATAACAAAACTAAAAACTCATCAACTTATTGAAAAAGGTATTGTTTACATACCTCAAAAAGATGAGTTGTTTAAGGATTTAACCGTTCTTGAAAATATAGAATTAAGTATTTTACACCTAAATAATAAAAAGGAAACAAATAAACGGGTAACAACTGTTTTAGAGCGAATACCAACACTAAAACAAAAATTAAAACAAGAAGTAAATAGTTTAAGTGGTGGTGAACGAAAATTAGTATCTTTAACAATGGCATTGGTAAACCAACCTAAAGTAATACTCTATGATGAACCATTGGCAGGATTAAGTATTGAAAACATAAAAATGCTCATAAGCTATTTAAATGAAATAAAAGAAAACGGTACAACTCTTGTACTTATTGAACATAGAATAACAGAATTACTACCTCTTGCAGACCGAATTATTGGTTTAAAATTTGGTTGTAAGAACAAACAAGAATTAAAAACAATAGAGGACATTAAAACATTTTTGATATGAACAAAACAATTAAGTATTTAGGGTTATTAGCAATTGCAGTTTTGGGAATTTATTTATTAATTCAAAATCTAACAAGTACAAAGCCCACTGAAATCAATAAAATAAAAATTGGTGCAGTGATACCAGAATCAGGTGGTAAAGTTGCGATATTCGGAAAATGGATGCGAGAAGGAATGGAGCTAGGAATTGAAGATTTTGATAACGATTTCCCTCAATATAAAGGAGCACTGAAAATGTATTTTGAAGACAGCAAATTCAATGTCAAAGACGGTTTGAGTGCATTCGAGAGATTAAGAGATGTTAATAATGTTGACGTATTTATCTCTACGATGAGTAATATAAGTAAGCCTATCTTAGTGAAAATGCCTACAAGCAAACCTATATTGCTACAAGATGTAACATATCCAAATATTACGGAATATGGCGAAAATGTTTTTAGACATTTTGTTTCTAGTGAAACTGAAGCTAAATTGATTTCTCAATTCATTGAAGTTGATTTAGGAGTAAAGTCGTGTGCTTTAATTTATCAAAATGACGAAACAGGTCTAGGGGCAAAAGATGTTTTTGATAAATCACTTACTAATAAAGGAATCAAATACGAGTCATTCGCCATTAGCCAAGACGATATAATGGCAAACAAATCGGTAATTACTAAAGTCCTAGAAAGTAATCCTGAATGTATAATTTTATTTGCATACAGCACACCTTGGATTACATCTATGAAGACACTTAAAGAAATTGGTTATAAAAATCAAATATTAACAAATACTGCAATGTATATTGACCCTTGGCGTAAAGCAATTGGAAACGCATCTGAGAATGTGGTTTTCACACATCCAGAAATTGACACATCAAATATAAAAGGAAAAGCATTTTACGATAATTACGTTAGTAAACATAATGAAAAACCATCTTTAGAATCTGCATATGGGTATGATTTAATAAATATTATTGGGAATGCCTATGTTCTTTCTGAAAAAAACAATACAAGCTTTGAAACTGAGCTGTATCAATTAAAAGCTTTTGAAGGAGCATTTGGCAGAGTTCTAATACCTGAAAATAGAGATATTATAACCCAAATTTATATATCAAGAATTAAAAATGGTGAAATGCTAAAAACTAATAAGTAAATGAGCAGCTTAAATAGACACTTTAATACTAAAAGGTATTTTTATGTAACTCTTCTAAGTTTAATCGCTATAGCTAGTTTATTGGGTTATGTATCTTACGGATATAAGTTTTTCGGGCAAGAATATGAGTGGAATACTTTTTACATACATTATGGTATATTACTTGCTGTAATAAGTGTCTTGTTAAATATTCAAATTCTTACAAGAGTTAATGAAAAATCTACAACAAGTAATTCTTTATCATTGGAATTGTTAGAAAATTTGATTATAAACTCAAATGGGAAAATTACGATTATATCACCTACTTTTTTATTAGGTGACACGTTCAGTAATAAAATAGAATTTAATTTATATACTAAAGCTCTAAAAAAAATATCAAATGCAGGTAGACAAATAAAAATTATATGCTTAAATATAGATGTAAATAAAATCAATAGTTTATCTAAACTTAATTATGAAGATCTACTCCAAAATAGCGATTTTAAAGATTCACAATTGATGCAATACCATTACAAACTCTCAAAAGAATTTTATTATGAAAACCCAACTAAACAAAGAGACTATCTAAGAACTATCTTAAAAAATTTAGAGTACCTTACTAACTCTAGTACTGCAAAAAATGTATCATTAAGCTTCAAAAGTTTAAACGATTTTGGTGATGATAAAATTTTATTAGTTCTTTCTGATAACGTTGCAGCAATGGGAGGTTGGGCAGATGACGGTGTAGTGTCATTGAATTTGATAGAGAATAAAGGAGCTATCCAAGTACTTAATAATCTAAAAACACAGTATGAATAATACCGTTATAGAAATAAAAGATAACATCCTATTATATAAGTCAAAAAAGCCAAGTCTTTCAGTTTTAAAAGATTTTAGTTTTAATGTGAATTTATGGAATATATGGCTAAATATTGACCACATTACATTAACCCTAAAAGATAAGAAAGCCTTTGATTCAGAAGTAGAATGGGCGATTAGCAATAATTTAAATTTGATTAAAAAACCAGGTATATATCCTTATGATTACTGTGAAGTAGATGATGGTTTTGATGATAGCCTTTCAATGTATTTTTGTAGTATTGATGTAAGAGATAAAGGAAAAGTAGTTATCGTAGCGCCTAGGAATGAAAATGATGCGACATCAAAATATCTAGCAAAGTATAGCAACAAAGGTATACATCATTTAGGTGTTGAGGTGCAAGACATAGAAAAAGAAATTATTAATTGGCGTAAAATAGGGTTCTTAAAATTATCTAATATCGTTAAGGATGAAGGTTTGACACAAGTTTTTTTAAAAAACAAAGAAGGACAAATAATTGAACTTTTAGAACGGTCAAATAATTTGCAAGAGACATTTACTTGTAATAATGCAAACAAATTAAGAATATCTGAAAATTTATAATGTGCAAATAATTTTAAATATAATAATATCTTTTTGTTTAATTTTTCTACTAACACAAAGTTTCAAAATAATATATCAAACAATAAAGTTCTTTCATCTTGCACACGCGGTAATCATAACATTAGGAGCATATTTTACTTATTTGTTTTCAATGCAATTAGGTGTAAGCCTATTATTTGCTATACTAATAGCAATTATAATTTCAACATTAATTAGTATACTTACTTTCCAATTAATATATAAACCCTTACAAAACAAAAACACACCCAATTGGCAATTATTAATAGCTTCATTAGGCGTATATATTGTATTACAGAACTTGGTTTCAATGTACTTTGAAGATGACACCAAAAGTTTCCGTACTTGGGAGGTAAAAGAAGGTCATCGGTTTTTAGGAGCATATGTTACAGATGTGCAAATAATAACAATAGTTGTGTGCATTGGCTTGCTGGTTTTAAGTTATCTACTTATTGAAAAAACTACCATTGGTAAACAAATAAAAGCAGTTTCTTCAAACCCAAGTTTGAGCGCAATATTTGGTATTTCTATCAACAAAACTATTTTATATAGTGTTGCATTGGGTTCTGCTTTGGCATCTGTGGCAGGTATTTTGATTGCTGCAGATACAGATATGACACCAACAATGGGTTTTAATTGGTTGCTCTACGCAGTTGTAACTATGATAATTGGAGGTATAGGTAAAATGCGTTATTTGTTTATGGGTGCTTTACTATTAGCAACAGCTCAAAACTTATCTGCTTATTATCTCGATAGTAGATGGATGAATGCGACTGCTTATATTATATTAATCGTTTTTTTATATTTTAAACCTTATGGTTTTAGTGGTAAAAAACTTAAAAAAGCTGAATTATAATGGACTATATTCTACATCTTGGCATCTTAATCTGTATTTATACGATACTCTCACAAACATTGAGTATTGTCATAGGTTATAGTGGTCAATTATCTTTAGCTCACGCAGGATTTTATGGCATTGGTGCTTATTCAACTGCTCTACTTACTGTGAATTTTGGTTTGTCAATTTTTATTACTTTACCTTTAGCAATGTTGATTTCGGGGATTGTTGCATTAATTGTTTCAAAAATTGCAGTAAAAACAGTAGATGATTATTATATAATAATTACTCTTGGAATTCAAGTCGTTATCTTCTCAATTCTAAATAATTGGCAAAGTGTTACAAATGGACCTTTGGGAATTTCTGCAATTCCAAATATTGAGTTATTTGGGTTTTCATTTAATTCCAAATTGTCTTTTCTATTAATTTCTATATTTTTTGTTATCATAGTTTGGTATATCATTAATAATTTAATTTCATCACCATTTGGCAGAGTATTAATAGCATTAAGTGAAGATGAAATATTTACAAAAAGTTTAGGAAAGAATGTTTATCAAGCAAAGATAGTTTCATTTACAATTAGTGGAATGTTAGCATCAACAGCAGGTGTTTTGTACGCACATTACATAAGTTATATTGACCCAACAAGTTTTACAATTAACGAATCGATTTTCATATTAAGCATTGTTATAATAGGCAGAATGAGAAACCTAAAAACTATATTTTTAGCTACTGTTTTTCTTGTGTTACTTCCAGAAGCATTAAGATGTGTTGGTATGCCTTCAAATATAGCAGCAAATATGAAACAAATAATATATGGAATTGCCTTAATATTGGTAATCTTCCAATACGGGTATAAAAAGAAAGAACTGAAAACGAATAGAATGGAAAAAGCCAACGCATAGAGCCATACACATTTGCAATTCGCTAAAGCCACCACATCAGCCAAAATTGCAAAAGAGTATGTCTTTGCCAACGCTATCAGCAGAACGGAAAAGAAAGTACGAAAACACAACAACTTGTGTAAACCATGTATCTTAACGAACATACTGACAGAAAAATTGAAACATTAATTAAAAATTAGAAAAAGATGAATTATTTAGAAATTGAATTTACAGGAAGAACAATGATGCTTCTAGGAGGATTACCAATGATTACTATTATTTTGATAGCTATTTGGGGAGCAAAAAGGGTTAATAATAAAAAACATAAATAAAATAGAAAAAGATGAATTATTTAGGAATGATTGGAATTTGGCAAATATTTATAATATTATTAGCATTTAGCGGAATTATCTTGACAATTATGGCTCTGATTGATATTTTAAAAAGTGAATTCGAGGGGAATAATAAAATTGTGTGGTTATTAGTTGTACTTTTTATTAATTTACTTGGAGCAATTTTATATTTTAATATTGGAAGAAAGCAGAAAATATCACGTTAAACGACTTTATAATAATAGTGGATTTGAGCAATGATTACGGATTGATTTTTCTACACTTCGGAGAAAGTTAAAATGAATAATTATACAAAAAAGATAAATTCCAGATTTACTTATATTCTATTGGATTAGAAATTAAACTGAAATGATTAAAAATAATGATTCTAAAAGCACTCAAAGCCAACAATGCGTATAATTCATTGCTGGGTTTGGTGAAAGTCCGACAAACTTTCTGTATATTTAACCTGATTTCTAGCCCGAAAATCCTAGCGGATTTTCAGCAACGAAATCATAACCCTAAACCGTTACCCAACATTAAATGATTGAATATAAATAAATAGCTATGAAATTTAAAAATCTTATTATAGTTATGACATTGATTTGTTTTAACTCATACGGACAAAATGAAAATACAAAAGACCTAAGATTAGGTTTATTATATACTTTTGATAATAATAGAAGTACTGAGAATTTTAGATTTGATGATTATGAAGGATACTCTGTTGATTATGACAAAACAAACTATAGAATAGGATTAAGTGTTGAATACTTTGTGAAAGATAAATTAACAATAAATTCTAGTATTATCTATTCAAATAAAGATTTTACAGGTGTTTATTATTGTGTTGTATGTGATTTTATTGGGGCGATAAATCCCGAAAGAATTGACTTACAATTTATAGAAATTCCATTAAGTTTAAAATATTATTTTTTACCCAATAGATTTAAATTGTTTGCTGATTTAGGAATAAGTAATCAATTCGTTATAAAAAATAAAGAAGTTGATAAATCCTATATTCTTGGAGTAAAGTTTGGAGGAGGAATTGAATATAGTTTAAATCAAAATTTAGTAATTCAAATAATGGCTGAATCCAATAAAGGAATAACCAATTTATTAGATGTATCGGATTTTAAACTTGATTATTTTTCTTTAGGAATTGGAATACAAAAACGATTATAAACGTTGGGTAACACCTCATAAAATTTATGCTTACATTTAAACTAAATAACGAACCGACAAACATTCAACTAAAGATTTGTTACAACCGAAAAATCTCCGATTTTCCAATCGCACAAATCTTATAAAAACCCGTTGGGCAAAATATAGAAATATGACTTTAGCTGGAAAAATTTCGAAAAATCAAGAGAAAATTGAAAAATATTTAGATTGTGGTTATGTAAAATGGGACAAACTAATTGACAGGATTTCTAAACAAGAACTTGATAAAGATAAAAAATTTTCAGATGAACAAATATGGACTTTTCTTATCGCTTGTGGATATGCAATTAATGGTCAGCAAGGAATTAATAAATTATGTTCATTATTAACAGGAATTGATAATCTTGAGTCTAATAAAATATGGTTTGAGGTTTTACCAACCAGCCCAAGGATTAAAGAAGGACCAACTCATTTGGATTTAGCAATCGGTAATATTAAAGCTAGGGAAAACACTAAAAGTGGGATAGAACTTAATCCTATTGATGATTCTTGGATTGTGTTTTGCGAAATGAAATGGTATTCCGACCTTTCTGACAATGTTACTTATGATCAACATCGTAATCAATTATCTAGAGTAATAGAAAATGCAATAACATTTCAAAAAAATGGATTATTTGCAGATAAAGTTTTTGTGAGTTTGGTTACACCTGCAATATTTATGGATAGAGAAAATAAATCTAGATTGTATAGTTATAAATTTGAGGAATATAATGATTCAATTGATAGTTTGAAAAATGACTTTTCAAACTGTAAATTAGAAAAAAAATATAACAAAAAAATATGGAATTATCCTAATAATATAGAGAATAGACTATCTAAACTCACATTAAAATGGACTTCCTTTGATTCTTTATTTGATTCTATGCCGGATTCAGATATATTATTAGACATTAAAAGCTTTGAAAATGAATATAACAATGCGAAAAAGTAAATAAAACTTTGCCCAACACCGTATAAAATTTATGCTTAAATTTGATTTGAAACAAAACGATAAAAATACTAACAAACCGATTTGCTTAAACCGAAAATCCTAACGGATTTTAGGTCGCACAAATCTTATACAAACCCGTT
>JAMONB010000300.1 GCA_027066745.1 Flavobacteriaceae bacterium | reverse complement strand
ACATGCCAAACCAGTAGGTCATTTGGTGTGTCAAACACATAATGTAAAGCGATAGTTAATTCAACCACACCAAGGCTTGCTCCTAAATGTCCTTCTTTGGTGGCTACTATGTCAATAATAAACTGTCTCAACTCTTTTGCGAGTTGAGACAATTGTTCTGACTTTAGTTTTCGTAAGTCTTTAGGGTTATTGATATGTTGTAATAGCTCTTTTGGCACTTCTTTGCAAAAGTACGCAATGTGAGTCTTAACTCGAAACTTGAAGCGTAGAATCAATTTTTTATTGATTAATGAATAATTTTAAATAAAATAGAACGTTTAAAGTAATACTAAACTATGATGAAATTCAAAATCAACCATTTATTTTTATCTATTTTCATAGTGCTATTTGTATCTTGTTCGTCTGATGACACACCAAAACAAGAAGTACTTGCTGAAACAGTACCCATAGAAATAGTCTTTGAAAATATAGTTGTAGAAGGAGCTACAAAAAAGACAGGGACACCTAGTACTCCTAATGAAATAGTTTCATTTACTCTAAACAAGAAAAATACAAGTGCAGTAATGATTGATGGTTTTGATGTAGAATTTAACTCAAAAGACGATATAATTGGAGTATATTTACAAATCAAAGATTCTGAAGGGAGTTTAGCTGATGGTTTTTATGATATAGACTTGTCTAAAGTTGGTAAAAAAAGTCAATATGTTAAAAATAAAAAGCGAATAAATTCTTTTATAGCAGTGAAACAATCAACACAAAAACATGTTAGTGATGAAAAGAACTTTGTTGTTGATATAGATTTTAAGGAAGCAATAGAGCCAGGGATATTTTGTTATGTTATCTGTGTTTATGATGCTAAAGGAAATATTAGTGCACCACAAGAAGTTTGTGTTACTGTGCAAAGCTGGGGTGGTAATGATGATTTAATTGGAGTATGGAATATGACGAAAGAAGATAATTTTTTGAATGGAGAATTAAAAACTATGAATATTGGTGAAGAAGATTGTTTTGATGAAACAATCTATTGCTCAAATGGTCAAAGTAAGACTTATACCTCATGTTATAGTACAGATTCTTTAAAATTTAACATAAACTCAAACGGTACATATACTCGTGATTTAGCTTATAATGATTATAATATGACTTATAAGGACTGTCAATTAGCGGATATTATTGTGACAAAACATTTAGTGTCGAAAGGTAATTGGGCTTATGATCAAGTTGAAAAAACAATAATATTAGTAGAATATGTATCTATTAAGATAAATGAAAATGGAGTAGATAGAACAGATACTCATGATGCTGGTCATGCTAGAATTTCTACATTAAATACTGTTATAAATGGTAATAGTTTAACGTTAACAAATGAATTTACAGATGCTAATGGAAATGTTGAGGAGTATTACAAATTCTATTTTTATAGAGAATAAAGTATAAATGAATAGTAAAATTATCTTAGAGTCATTTAATTTTAAGTTAAACATCTTTAATAATAACTATGTACTATTTTTAAGCACACAAACTATTAATCTAAACTAAAAAAATCATGAAATTCAAAATCAACCATTTATTTTTATCTATTTTCATAGTGCTATTTGTATCTTGTTCGTCTGATGACACACCAAAACAAGAAGTACTTGCTGAAACAGTACCCATAGTAAAAGAAATAGTCTTTGAAAATATAATTGTAGAAGGAGCTACAAAAAAGACAGGGACACCTAATACTCCTAATGAAATAGTTTCATTTACTCTAAATAAGAAAAATACAAGTGCAGTAATGATTGATGGTTTTGATGTAGAATTTAATTCAGAAGATGATATAATTGGAGCATATTTACAAATCAAAGATTCTGAAGGAAATTTAGCTGATGGTTTTTATGATATAGACTTGTCTAAAGTTGGTAAAAAAAGTCAATATGTTAAAAATAAAAAGCGAACAAATTCTTTTATAGCAGTGAAACAATCAACACAAAAACATGTTAGTGATGAAAAGGGTTTTGTTGTTGATGTAGATTTTAAGGAAGCAATAGAGCCAGGGATATTTTGTTATGTTATCTGTGTTTATGATGCTAAAGGAAATATTAGTGCACCACAAGAAGTTTGTGTTACTGTGCAAAGTTGGGGTGGTAATGATGATTTGGCTGGTATTTGGAATAATACTAAAACTGAAAGTTTTGAAGATGGAGAAACTACAACCGTTAATGTTGGCACAAAAGATTGTTATGAATTAACATTAAATTGTACTAATGGTTCTATTATAAAATATAACGAATGTCTTACTATAGATTCATTTAAATTTACCATAAATATTGATGGTACTTACGTTTACGAAATTAAAACTACTAATGATTATATAAATTATAGTGCCTCTCGGGCAGCTTGTGAAGCTGTAGTAACTGAAGAAAAGATACACAATATATCTAAAGGTAATTGGGCTTATGATCAAGAGAAAGGAGAAATAATTATTGTAGAATTAGTATCTATAGATACAGAGGAAGATGAGACAACTGAAGCAGAGACTTATGATGCAGGAGATGCTGAAATTTTTGTTTTAAAAGCTGTTTTAAATGGTAATAACTTAACTTTAGGAGAAGAATTTTTAGATGAAAAAGGTACAGTAGAAGAATATTTCAAGTATTATTTTGATAAAGAATAAATATTAGTTATTAATAATAACATTTTAAGAGCATTAGATTTTCTAATGCTTTTTTTATTTCAAAAAATATTGCTGTACTTTTGAGGTATGCTAGATCCATTCGATGACACCTATTTTATGAAAAAAGCTTTGCAAGAAGCAGAAACCGCTTTTGAAAAGGACGAAGTGCCTATTGGTGCGGTAATTGTTATCAAGAATCAAATTATTGCAAGAGCTCATAATTTGACAGAAAGGTTGAATGATGTTACCGCTCATGCCGAAATGCAAGCATTTACAGCTGCGGCAGATTATTTAGGTGGAAAATACTTAAAAGACTGCACATTATATGTTACGCTAGAACCTTGCCAAATGTGTGCCGGTGCAAGTTATTGGACACAAATTGGTAGAATAGTATTTGGGGCTAGTGATCCTCAAAGGGGATTTAAACATTATAAAACTCAGTTACATCCTAAAACAAAAGTTGTTGGTGGTGTGTTGGAGCAAGAGTGTGGTGAGCTTGTCAAACAGTTTTTTATTCAAAAAAGGAATTTGAATTGATGTTTGTATGCCACTGAACTTGTTTCAGTAGCACATGATATTTTTCTTGTGGTTATCCTAAATTTTCATTCCTACAGAGATAAAAATATAGACATAAAATTATTGCTATTTACCTAGAAATTATATTATAAATTTTTTTCATCAGCTCTAAATGGATTTTTACTTTTTGGATCCATGATATATTTTTTATATTTTCCGTTTTTATAACGATAGAAAATAAACAAAGGCATTAAAACAAAGGATAAGAAAAGAATATCAACGCCAAGAATAGTCTTATGTAATGGGTCTTCTTTATATTGAAAGTATAAACCAATAATTAAAGAGAGTATAAAAATAAAAAATAATATTTTTAAAAGAACCTTCATTTAAATTAAAATTTAATTTATGCGAAGCTACAAAATTTATATCTTTAGCATTATGAATGGAAAACGAATAATCAAAATTTCACTTTTTTTAACAATTTTATGCCTTTTTGGCTGTAATTCGACTCCAAAACAACAAAAAATGACCAAAAACAGTAAAAAAACAGTGATTGCACATCGTGGAGCTTCAGGCTATTTACCAGAACATACATTAGCGGCAAAAGCAATGGCTTATGCCATGCATCCAGATTTTTTAGAGCAAGATTTGGTGTTAAGTAAAGATGATGTACCTATTGTTATACATGATATTCATTTAGAAACCGTAACAGATGTTGCTCAACAATTCCCAGATAGAAAACGAGGAGATAATCGTTTTTATGTAATTGATTTTACTTACAATGAACTCTTACAATTAAATGTTACAGAACGCTTTGATTCTAAAACAGGAAAAGCTGTTTATAAAGGGAGGTTTCCTCTACAGAAATCACATTTTAAATTACACTCTTTACAAGATGAAATAGAAATGATTCAAGGTTTAAATAAAAGTACAGGGAATAACATCGGTATTTATCCAGAAATAAAAGACCCAGAATTTCATCTACAAAGTGGAAAAGATATTTCTACTATTGTTTTGAAAATATTGTCTAATTATGGATATAACACAAAAAAAGACAATTGTATTTTACAGTGTTTTGACGCAAAAGAGTTGAAACGAATCCGAACCGAATTAAAGTCTACATTATTTTTAGTACAACTGATGGAATTTGAAGATGACGAAAAACAACTTAGAGAGTATGCAACTTATGCTGACGGCCTCGGACCTTGGTATAAAGGTCTTTTAAAAGGAAAAGACAAGCATGGTAATTGGAAAACCAATAATTTAGTAAGACTAGCACATGATTTGGGTATGGTGGTACATGCGTATACGTTTAGAGCTGACGATTTAGGTGAATTTTCTTCTTTTGATGATTTGTTAAATGTTGGATTTAATACTTTAGAATTAGATGGTGTATTTACAGACTTTCCTGATAAGGCGGTAAGCTTTTTAAACAAAGAGTAATATTTATCCAAACTTTAACACTTTTTTTACAATAATTTTTTATTCTTCTTCAAGTATTTGATCCTTCTGCAATTACAGCCAAGAGTAACTTTTGTTGCTTTTTAACGATAATTTATACCATAATTTTGATCTATTAAAACGAACTAATTAATAGTTCTTTTGTTTAATTAAATTATTTATTATGAAAAAAACAATCAAAATTTTTATGGCATTGGCTATGGTAACAATTTTATTCACATCATGTGATGATGATGATGATACTAATATTCCAGACGGTCAAGGAAAAGTTAAAGTCACATTAACAGACGCACCGTTTCCCTTTGAATTTGTGACACATGCAAATGTTGGAGTTGCAAAAGTTGAATTAAAAACAAACGGTGGGGAATATGTAGTGGTATACGAAGGAAGTGCTAGTTATAATATGATTGGTCTTACAAATGGAGTTACAGCTGAAGTAGGAACAACAAATATTGAAGCAGGAAGTTATGTAGAAGCTAGAGTAACATTAAAATCTGCATCTGTAAATTTATCTAACGGAATAGTGTATAATTTAGATTCAGATGCTAAGGCAAATTCATATACAGTTTCTATTGAACCAGCTTTAATTGTTGAAGAAGGAGTCTCTTCTGAAGTATTATTTGATTTAGATGTTAATGAATCGTTCCGTTTTAATGGAAGTGGTACAGGAATAGGGCTTTTTGAATGGATAACTTCTGTAGATTGGATTAAAGGGTGTAATTTTGACCCTCATTTTAGGGTTTGTGACCGTGATCAAACAGGAGAAATCACAGGTATGGTAAAAGCAAGTGATGTTGAAAATGCACAAGTTTATGTAACTGTTGGCGGTGAGCGTATATACACACATGCAAAAGCAAATGGTTCTTTTACATTTATTGGAGTTAATCCAGGCACCTACACTGTTTATGCGAAAACTAAACATGGGGATAGTGCTCGTTCAGGAGAGGTAACTGTTACTGCAGGAGGAACAGTTAATTGTACTGTTGAAGTTGAGGCGAATTAAAAAACTAAGAAAGTTAAAAAAAAACCGCCTTTTGGCGGTTTTTTTATTTTAATGAGTTACTTCTATTAGCTTTCTACGATAAGCAGTTAGTAATCGTGATTTTGAAATAAATCCAAAATATTTACCATCTTTTAGCACTACTAAATTCCATACTCCAGTATGTTTAAACATATTTAGAATATCTTCTGCATTGTGTTTTTCATAATAAATAATATCTGAAGCACTATGCATTAAACTTTCAACTTTCACCTTATCATATAAACTTTTATCAAACATAATTCCTCTAATGTCATTTAGAGTAAGTATACCCAAAAATTCATTTTCTTTGTTTACAACAGGGAAATGATTACGAGATGATTTTGCTACTGCGTTATTGACAATTTTCCCTAAACTCATTTCAGGATTAAGAGAAATAAAGTTAGTTTCAATTACTTTATCTAAGTCTAACATCATCAATACATTTTTATCTTTATTATGAGTAATCAATTCACCTTTTTTAGCCAATTCTGAAGCATAAATATTATGTGGCACGTACCTTTTTGTTATTAAAAAAGAGATGGAAGCAACAATCATTAAAGGGACAAAAAGTTCATAGCCTCCTGTTATTTCAGCAATTAAGAAAATTGCAGTTAAAGGAGCTTGTAAAACCCCTGCCATTAACCCCGCCATACCAACCATAGCAAAATTAGTTGATGATAATTGATGATTAAATAAAGAGCTTGAATTTATAATCATAGTAAAAACATATCCTGTGATACTACCCGTAAAGAGAGCAGGGGCAAAAACTCCCCCAATACCACCAGCACCAAAAGTAAAAGACATTGCAACAACTTTAAATAAAATTAAACCAATAAGAAAAGCAATGATAACCCAAGTATTATCTACAGGAATATGAAAAATATTTTCTGAAATAACATCAATAATTGTTCCTTTTAATACTTTGTTGATAGTTTCATAACCTTCGCCAAAAAGTGGTGGAATAAAATAAACAATAATTCCAAGTAAAAACCCCCCTATCAATAACCTCCAATAAGGATTTTTAAATTTCTTAAAAATTGTTCCAATTTTAAAATAAATTTTACTAAAATAAATGGAAATTAAAGCTGTGAAACCGCCTAAAAGTAGGTAAAAAACAACATCATTTAATTGAAATTTATCTTGTATTTTAAAATGAAGTAATACATCATCCCCAAAGAAAAAATAGGATGTTAAAATTGCAGTGATAGAAGCCAAAAGTAAAGGAATCATTGACGCTAGAGTTAGTTCTAAACTAAAAATCTCAACTGCAAAAACAATGGCTGCAACGGGTGCTTTAAATATAGAAGACATTGCTCCAGCAGCAGCAGCACCAATTAACAATGTTCTAGTGGTTTGATTTAAATGAAAAAATCTTGCAAAATTAGAACCTAATGCTGCACCTGTAGCAACAGTAGGCCCTTCAAGACCTACTGAGCCCCCAAAACCAACTGTTAAAGGTGCTGTGATTAAAGAGGCCCACATTTGATGTCTAGGCATTATTCCTTTTTGTTTTGAGATGGCATATAAAGTAGATGGAATACCATGACCAACTTTTTTCTTTATTAAAAACTTTATAAAAAGTAACACAATTAACAGCCCTAATATTGGAAAAATAAAATAAAAGGCATTATGAATTTCTTTAATAAATTCTCCTTCGAGTAACCTTTGAATTAGATGTGTTACATTTTTTAATGTTACGGCCCCAAGTCCAGCAAGTAAACCAATAATTGCACTAGTAATATTTATAAATTGTTTATTAGAGATATGTCTATATCTCCATTTTAAAAACTTTGAAAACCATGTTTTAAGTTTAGGCATTGCTTAGTTTTGTGTATTCTCAATTACACTTAAGTGTTTTTTAACACTTAACTATCAAAAGGTTACAAATCCAACTTTAGATGTAACTCTTTTAATTGTTCTTTATCAATGGTTGCAGGAGCGTCAATCATGACATCTCTACCTGAATTGTTTTTAGGAAAAGCGATAAAATCACGAATGGTTTCTTGTCCGCCTAAAATTGCCACCAATCTGTCCAATCCAAATGCCAGTCCACCATGAGGTGGTGCACCATAGGTAAAAGCATCCATTAAAAATCCGAATTGAGCTTTGGCTTCTTCTTTGGTAAATCCTAAATAATCAAACATCATTTCTTGAGTTACTTTATCATGAATTCTGATAGAGCCACCACCAATTTCATTCCCATTCAATACCATGTCATAGGCATTGGCTCTTACTTTAGCAGGGTCTGTTTTTAGCAATTCAATATCTTCTGGTTTTGGTGAAGTAAACGGATGGTGCATGGCATGGAAACGCTTGGTATCTTCATCCCATTCTAATAAAGGAAAATCAACCACCCAAAGCGGAGCAAATTCTTTAGGGTTACGTAAGTCTAAACGTTCTGCCAATTCCATACGTAATGCACTTAATTGGGCTCTTACTTTATTGGTTTCACCAGAAAGCACACAAATTAAATCGCCAACTTTGGCATTTGTTTTTGATGCCCATTTGGCTAAATCTTCTTGAGTGTAAAATTTATCTACTGATGATTTAAAAGTACCATCTTCATTACAACGTACATACACCATTCCGAGAGCACCAACTTGTGGACGACGTACCCAATCAATGAGTTTGTCAATGTCTTTTCTTGAATAAGAATTCCCACCAGGAACAGCAATAGCGACTACCAATTCAGCGGAATTAAAGACCTTAAATTCTTTGTGTTGTGCAACTTCATTCAGCTCTCCAAAGGTCATTCCAAAACGAATATCAGGCTTGTCATTACCATACTTTTGCATGGCCTCATCATAGGTCATTCTAGGAAATTCAGCGACATCAACACCATTAATTTCTTTTAACAAATGACGTGTCAAGCCTTCAAATGTATTTAAAATATCTTCTTGCTCAACAAAAGCCATTTCACAATCAATTTGTGTGAATTCTGGTTGTCTATCAGCACGTAAATCTTCA
>JAMONB010000299.1 GCA_027066745.1 Flavobacteriaceae bacterium | reverse complement strand
ATTTTTACTTGTCAATTTATATATAGATCCTAAAAAAGCATAAATACTTGATAGTGTAGCAATATCATCTTTACTTAGGTTATTTTTGGGTTTGGCAATAATTTTATTTTGAAGCTTGTTAAAATAGTCTTTAGAAATTGTGTATTCCTTAGTTTTGAAATGATAATGTCCTTTTTCAAATAATAAATAATCTTTATAATACTGTATATAAGGGTATGTAGAGAAACGTTTGTCAAAACTCAAAAGGCTATCCTCACGTTGAAGATTAATGCTGAAATTTTTTAAATCATAGTACTTCCCATTGGCATTAATTAAATATTGAAAACTGTTTACTAAATAATCTAGATTGTTTTGTTGATCTGCTAATTTAATAGTTTTTTCATAGTAATAATAAGCACTATCTTTATTTACATAATGATAATCCAACGCTTTATTAAAAAAAACATCAATCGTTAATTCTGCTTTTTGTGCACCTAAGATTTGCACAAAAAAGATACTAAAGACAATATATGTATAAACCTTTTTCATAAAAAAAAGCTCTCTTTTAAAGAGAGCTTAATTTAATACTTTTTTTTAGATTAATACCCTCTAACAGGAATATCTAATGAAAGTTTTGTTTCATTAGATATTGAAAGTTCAACATACATTGTGGCTTTACCATTAAATTTTTCAACCTCTATCTTCACTGTTCTTCCATATTTACCTTCTCCCATTTCTCCTTTTCCAACAACGTTTCCTTTCTCACTCACAATCTTTAAGTTGTTAGCAACCAAATCATTATCATCTCCAATGATTATCTGTTGTAAATTAGTGATTATAGGATTACAACTTGAATTTTCAGACATACACGGTCTAGGTCTAGGTAGTGGCCTTAATCCTTTTGGTGGTCTCATTGAATAAAAATACTCAGAGGCTATTTTGTAGTTACTAATCTCTTTTTGAGTTTTCTCGATTTCATTGATTGTTTCTTTATCCCCACTTTCTTTTTTCCCACTTAACTCAGCCAATTCATTTTCAAGTTGCTCAATTTTTTCTAGAGAGGCAGCATAAAAAACCTGTTGAGCCAAAAGGTATTCATTTTCCTTTTCTTGATTTTCTTTAGCAATAGATTTTTCAGCAATAGATTCTGATATAACCTGTTCTTGTTCGGTACATGAGAATAGTAAAAACACACTCATGATTAACGGAATTACATTCATTTTTTTCATTTTTATATATGATTAATTTACATTTAGTCTATTCTTTGTAGGAATTGTTAACTAAATTTATATGTTTTTTTGAATTAATACTTTGTTCTCTTATTAAAACAAAAGTATATCAATTAATAAGTTGTAAATATCTGACTTATATAATAAGTGCTAAAAAATGTATAACTGGTGTTGTATTTTGTATAATTGGTAGATTCTCTAAAAAAGCACATTATATCAGGCCAATAATGAACATAAATAATAATTAGGTTCTGCAAGCTATTTCTTATACTTCTCGGCAACCTTCTCTAGCTCTACATACCAGTCTTCTCCAAATTTACGAATTAATGCTTCTTTTACAAACTTGTAGACGGGTATTTGTAGCTCTTTACCTAGTGTACAAGCATCATCACAGATTTCCCATTTGTGGTAATTTACTGCTGCAAATTCTGAATAATCTTGTACTCTTATCGGGTATAAATGACAAGAAACAGGTTTTTTAAAAGTTACTTCTCCTTGATTGTAAGCCTCTTCAATACCACACATTGAAACTCCTTTATCATCATAAGTAATAAATGCACAACTGTCATCACTTGAAATTAATGGCGTTTCATATTCACCTTTATGCGTAATAAAAAGACCTTGTTCTTCAATTGCTTCTATACCTTCTTTGGTTAAAAAAGGTTTTACCTTCGGATAGATGTCTAGTAAAATTTGTAATTCTTTTTCTTCTAATGGTGCTCCTGCTTCACCATCAACACAGCAAACACCTTTACATGCTGATAGATTGCACATAAAATCATTTTCAATAATTTCTTCTGAAACGATAGTTTTTCCTAATTGAAACATTTTATTTATACTTTAGTAAAAACAAAAGTACTTCAATTTTGTTTAAAAAAATATGTAGGTTTGCCAAAAATTAAAGCTGCTTAAAATGAGTCTAAATTTTAAAGAAATATTTACTGCTTTTATGGTTTTATTTGCAGTGATAGATATTGTTGGAAATATTCCTATTATTATAGATTTACGCAAAAAATCTGGGCATATACAAAGTGAGAAGGCTTCTTTAATTGCTGGTGCAATTATGATTTTATTTTTATTCTTAGGAAAAAGTATTTTAAGCCTTATTGGGATAGATGTCCATTCTTTTGCTGTTGCAGGGGCTTTTATTTTATTTTTTATTGCTTTGGAAATGATTTTAGGAATCACTTTATACAAAGATGATGAAGATGATGCGATGACGGCTTCTGTTTTTCCATTAGCATTTCCGCTAATAGCTGGTCCAGGAAGTTTAACTACGCTACTCTCATTACGGTCTGAATTTCAAATTGAAAATATTATTATTGCGGTAGTTTTAAATGTTATTTTAATCTATTTGGTATTAAAAACATCCGCTAGAATTGAAAAAATAATTGGCAATAATGGTATTAAAATAATTCGTAAAATATTTGGTGTAATTCTATTGGCAATTGCTGTGAAATTATTTGCTACAAATATTCAAGGGTTATTGCATTAGTTTTAAATTCTTAAGGTAATAATTTTATTTTTTCTTGTTCTAAATCATAAACCCTTTTCAGCATTTGATCATTCTCATTTAGCATTTCATAAAACAGATTTTCATCAAATAAATTTTGAGCAAAAAGAGATTTTAAATACCTTTTTAAATAAGAACTATTTTTAGCTGTTATTTTCTTTTTATTATTAAATAATAAAAGGTATTCATTTAATATAAGCTCGTCTTTATCAAAGTTAGCTCTAAAATCTTCGACATTCCATTTGTTCACTTCCTCTCTATGGTTATCGATATACTCAAAAACAAAATCATCTAATGTTCGAAAATTGAAACTTCCAAAATAAGATAAGGTGTCAATACTTACAAAAACATCAGGCACAATACCGCCACCGCCATAAACAATTTTCCCTTTTGGTGTACTGTACTTTAATGAATCAACTACTTTTATACTATCACCATTGGTCAATTCACCACTATAATATCTTGTCAACCTATCATTATAATAACGCTCTCCGTTTTCACCATCATAAGGTTTTTGAATAGACCGTCCTGTTGGCGTATAATAACGTGAAACCGTTAATCGAACTGCTGAACCATCACCTAATTCCATTTCTTGTTGTACCAATCCTTTACCAAAAGAACGACGACCCACAATAACACCTTTGTCATTATCTTGTAATGCACCTGCAACAATTTCACTTGCTGAAGCAGAATTTTCATCAATCAACACATATAATTGTCCTGTTTCAAAACTTCCTTTTGATGTTGCAAAACTCTTATCGATTTTACCGCCTTTATTTTTAGTAAACACAATTAACTTATCATCTTCTAAAAATTCATCTATAATTTGTGTTGCAATTCCTAGGTAACCTCCTGGGTTTCCTCTTAAATCTAAAACCAAACGTTTCATGTTCTTATTTTGTAACTCAGTTAAGGCTGTTTTAAATTCATCATACGTTGTATTTGCAAATTTTTCAATTTTAATATAGCCCAAACTATCATTTATCATATAATGACTTGGCACGCTTATTAAGGGAATTGTTCCCCTTTTCAATGTCAAATTTAGTAATGTATCTTTAGTTTTTCTGTAGATTTGAAGACTAACCTTAGTTTTGGGCTTTCCTTTCAGTTTTTTAATAATATATTCACTTTTTAAATTTTTACCATATAAGGTGTCTTTATCAGCAATTAAAATCCGATCTCCTGCTATAATGCCTACTTTATCACTAGGACCTCCTTTTACAATATTTATTACTGTTAAAGAGTCTTTGTACATCCGAAACCGAATACCAACACCTACAAATTCTCCATTCATACTTTCTGCAATGGCATCGTGTTCACTCACAGGAATATAAACAGAATGCGGGTCTAATTTGCTTAAAATTTGGCGAATGGTACCATCTAATAAACTATCAGTATCTACTTTATCAACATAATCATACTGAATGAAATCCATCAATTTTTTAATCTTAACTTCTTGAGAATTTCCTTTAAAAAAGGATATAGAATTTCTTTTTGGATAATTAAGCATACTGCCAATGAGAATTCCAAAGACAACTGCTAATGAAAGGTATAAAGGGAAATATGTTTTATTTTTAATCATTATTACTATTTAAACAAACCAATTCTACTCCCGCTTTTTCTAAAAATGCTAGACCTGAATTATCTTTATATTCTTTAGCATAAACCAATCGTTTTATTCCTGCTTGATGTATCAATTTACTACATTCTTTACAGGGTGATAAGGTAATATATAATGTAGCTTCTTTACAAGATTGTGTAGATGCTGCAACTTTTAATATTGCATTTGCTTCTGCATGCAATACGTACCATTTGGTAGCATTATTCTCATCTTCACAACAATTTTCAAAACCTGAAGGAGTACCATTAAAGCCATCTGAAATAATCATATTCCCTTTAACAATTAAAGCACCAACTTGCTTTCGGTTACAGTGTGATAATTTTGCCCATTCCATTGCCATTTTTAAATAGGCAACATCATATCTGCGTTGTTTCTTTTCTGTCATTGATTATATATAACGTATAAATCTCAAAAATCTTTTTAATAAAAAATAATTGACAACAAATTACCGATAAAAAACTGGGAATTTTGTTAAATTATTACCAAAATTTGCGTTCAAAAAGCATGGGTATTACAATACCAATTACTATAGATGACAAAACTAAAACCCAATCTCTTTTTGCAATTTTTAATAAATTTACTGCAACAAATCCAGCAATAAGAATCAATAAAACAATAAGGGTTTGAGCCAGCTCTACTCCGAATGCAAATTCAAGTATTGGCAATGTCTTATTTTCTGAATCAATCAGTACCATTTTTAAAAATCCTGATAAACCTAGACCATGTATCAATCCGAAAAAAAAGGCAAAAAACAAATTGACATTAGATTGGTGAAATTTCTTTTTTTTAACCGTAAATATGTTAACGGCTGCTGTTATAAAAATAGTTAAAGGAATTAAAAACTCTATAAGTTTACTACTAACACTTACAATATCAAATGTTGCCAATGCCAAAGTTACTGTGTGCCCTAAAGTAAAAAGTGTAATTAACCACAATGTTTTTTTCCAATCTTTAAAATGATAAACAACTGCTAAAACAATAAAAAAAAGGATATGGTCATAGGCATTCCAATCTAATACATGGTCAAACGCCAATTTTAGAAAAAGTATAAAATCATCCATGGGATAAAATTACAAATTTTAAACAGCAAATTCCAATTAATTCTATTTTACACCCACTTTAATTCTCCCTTAAGGAATGAATTCTAGAATTTCAATTTAGAAAACAAATCCCAAAGTACAACACCACAGCTTACTGAAATATTTAAAGAATGCTTGGTGCCATATTGCGGAATTTCAATACAATAATCAGATGTAGAGACAACATCTTGCTGTACACCTTTCACTTCATTACCAAATATTACAGCTAGTTTTTCTCCTTTTATAGGAATAAAATTTTGTAATTCAATACTATTCTCTGCTTGTTCAATTGACGCAATTTTAATCTTTTCCTTTTTCAATTTCTGAATTAATGTAAGTGTATCTTCAACATACTCCCAATTAACAGAGTCTGTTGACCCTAAAGCTGTTTTATGAATGTCTTTATGAGGTGGTTTTGCTGTAATACCACATAAATAAATTTTTTCAACCAAAAAAGCATCACTCGTTCTAAAAACAGAACCAATATTATTTAAACTCCTAATATTGTCTAAGATCACTATTAATGGTGTTTTTTTTGCCGATTTAAACGTTTCTATAGACAATCTTTCTAATTCGCTGTTTTTTAGTTTTCGCATTCTACCTCTTTTCAATTTACAACAAAGTAAAAATAAAATATTGATTAAAATAAAAAAGAAATATTTTTTATTTTAATCGAAAAGAATTCCTCTAGGCTCTGTCACGCCTTCATGTAGCCATTTCGGCGGAAGAAGGCCTCGAGGTTTTCGATTCACCTCTCCTTGGGAGAGGTCGAAACTGCCTTTTTTGCAATTTCGGGTGAGGTAAAATACCAAATTTCGGTTTTTGACCCTAAGGTCAAAGCTTGTCCCCAGCTTGACTGGGTATGAAACCAGCGAAATACCCCTATGGCTCGCCTCGGGGATAGTTGGTTTTAAGAAATTTTTATTGGACAAAAATGGAATTAAAATGCAATTTTGTCCATTAATTAATTATATTTGCATTATGATACGTCGAATTTTACAACAAAAACTACTAGAAATATCGAAATACTATCCAGTTATCACCGTTACTGGTCCTAGACAATCAGGGAAAACAACATTGATAAAAAAGGTTTTTTCAAAATTACCTTATGTATTATTAGAAACACCTGATATAAAAGAAAGAGTTCTAGAAGACCCTAAAGGGTTTTTAGATAAGTTTCCTAAAGGTGTGATTTTAGATGAAATTCAAAATGTTCCTGAATTATTTTCATACATTCAAGGTGTTGTTGATGACAATAATGATATAAAGTTTATTCTATCAGGTTCTCAAAATTTTCTGCTTCTTGACAAGATAACACAAACTTTGGCAGGAAGAACAGCTGTTTTAAAACTCTTGCCTTTTTCTTTGGAAGAATTGAAACCAACAAAATTTAAAGTAAAAAATAGTTTCGATTATATTTTTAAAGGATCATATCCAAGACTTTACGATAAAAATATTCCTGTTGAACTATTTTATTCAGATTATATTCAAACCTATGTTGAACGAGATGTAAGAACAATAAAAAATATTGGAAGTTTAAGCACTTTCAATAGGTTTTTACAATTATGTGCAGGTAGAATAGGTCAAATTATAAATTTAGATTCATTAGCAACAGATACAGGTGTTACTTTAAATACTGTCAAAAGTTGGTTATCTATATTAGAGGCTAGCTATATCGTATACCTACTACAACCTCATCATAAAAATTTTAATAAACGCTTAGTAAAAAGACCTAAAATATATTTTTATGATACAGGGTTAGCGTGTAATTTATTGCGAATAAAATCGGTTGAACAATTAGAAATACATTATAGTAGAGGTAATCTATTTGAAAATTTTATTTTAAACGAACTACTAAAATCTAAATTAAATAATACACAAATACCTAATTTTTATTTTTGGAGAGATAAACATGGAAAAGAAATAGATTGTATTATTGAAACTGCTGAGAAATTAATACCAATAGAGATAAAATCTAGTAAAACTTATACAAAAGAATTTTTTAAAAATTTAAATTACTGGAATGAATTATCAGAAAGTAATCCTAAAGATGCATATATTGTTTATAATGGTGATCAAGATGATAAATTACCTAAAGGAAATCTAATTAGTTGGAAAAACTTAAGTAAAATTCCCTTAGAATAATAAAAACTATTTTCTCTTTAAAAACTATATTTGTCATATTCTGAACTGTACTATATTTACACCCTAAAAAATAATAAAAATTGTCAAAAACTAAAGTAAAAAAAGTTACTCCTTTAATGAAACAATACAATACTATCAAGGGTAAATACCCTGATGCAATGTTGTTATTCAGAGTTGGTGATTTTTATGAAACCTTTGGTGAAGATGCTGTCAAAGCTGCAGGTGTTTTAGGTATTGTATTGACCAAGCGTGGTGCTGGTAGTGAAAGTGAAACCGCTTTGGCTGGTTTTCCACACCATTCATTAAATACCTATTTACCTAAATTGGTAAAAGCAGGAATGCGTGTTGCTATCTGTGATCAGTTGGAAGATCCGAAAATGACAAAAACCATTGTAAAACGTGGTGTTACAGAATTGATTACTCCTGGGGTATCCTTAAATGATGAAGTATTACAATCTAAAACCAATAATTTTTTAGCTGCCATTCATTTTAGCAAGAAACAATTGGGAATTTCCTTTTTAGATGTTTCAACAGGTGAGTTTTTAGTTGCCGAAGGCAATGAAGAATATATTGATAAATTGCTTCAAAATTTCAATCCGAGTGAAATATTAGTTCAAAAACAATATAAAACTCGTTTTAAAGAATCTTTCGGAGAAAGCTATTATACTTTCTACTTAGATGATTGGGTTTTTCAAAAAGATTATGCACATGAGACGCTCACCAATCATTTTAAAATAAATTCACTTAAAGGATTTGGTATTGAAGATTTACAGCATGGAATCATTTCAGCAGGAACCATATTGTATTACTTATCAGAAACACAGCATAAAAAATTAGATCATATTTCTACCATACATCGTGTAGAAGAAGACCATTATGTATGGATGGATCGGTTTACTGTCCGTAATTTAGAATTGTATTTTTCTACACAACCAGAAGCAGTTACTTTATTAGATGTCATTGACAGAACACTTTCACCTATGGGCGGAAGGCTTCTCAAACGCTGGTTAGCTTTACCGTTAAAGAATTTAAAACAAATTCAAAAACGTCACGAAATT
>JAMONB010000298.1 GCA_027066745.1 Flavobacteriaceae bacterium | reverse complement strand
ATGAAGAGTTTTTCGTCTTTAACAATAACAATTTTCCCTAGTTTTAATTAAAAAACTACTGAGATTATACAACGTAAATAATATTTTTATATTGCAGTGCTCCATTGATAAAGATTCTTTTTATATGAATGAAATACATATGTGGATATAAAGAATTTAATAGTACTTTTCAATTATCTTGTAGGCACATAAATGGCTATCAGTAATTTAATCAAAGGTGTAGATCAAACCATTCAATAATTTGAACTGGTATTTTGGAATTTCATTTGCAGGATGTGTATCATAAGTTGCAATATAAGTAATTCCTATTGACAGACCTTTTATCACTTTAAACATGACGGAATTATGACTAAAGATACGATAGTCACTCCATTGACTTAGTTTTGGCTGGTAAAATGTAGTACTTGTAATCGTGGTGTTTTTAGCAGGAAACCACCTTACAGATGCATAACCACTAAATCTGAAATCGCGGTTATAAATGAATTGATCTTCTTTGATTTTCTCATATTCATACATAACAAGTGTGCCTAAATACAATTCAAATTTATTCTCCTTAAATAATGTAAATCTGGGACCGGCTCCTATTAATTGCCTTTTGTCAATTTTCGAAATTTTATTATAATGAGACTGAATAAAAGCTTCTCCGGTTATTCTATTGTTAAATTTGTAGTTGTAACGTAAATGTTGTGTTCCTCTATTTATAATACTCTCACTATTTACTTTTTTAATATTGATATTATTAATAAAAAATATCAGGTGCTTTTTATGTATATACTGAATATAAATTGAATTTCCCAAAGCAAATATAGAACTTGTGTTTTTTGTATAACCAATATCTAATCCTATCGTTCCTGCAAAACCTACTGTATCTTTTCTTGACCTTACCGACTCTGGATTAACAAACTGAGAATAAACACTTGTTCCAATAAATAAAAGGATGTAAAAAACTACTTTTCTGCTCATGCTAACCGAAACTTTCAAACGCTTAATAATTACTCAGTACTTTTGACTTTAATAAAATAAACCGCTGCAAAAGTAAATATTTTTTACTCATATACGAACAGCAACATCTACAATTCAAATTTTAATCAATAATTCGATAAACAGGATATTGTAAATATGCTTTCTCCTGGTATTTTGAATTCTTATAGATAAAATTTAACTGATCATACCAGCTATTTTTAAATTTCTTATCTTGTTTTCTTAGTTGTTCATACTTTACTTTTAAGTTAGAATCTTCCTTTAGAATTTCAATAGCCAGATCTTCAAAAACATAAGGGGAAAAACCCTCTTTTCTTTGAAGAATCGTATCAAAAAAGTTCCAGTTAAAAAAAGAATCAGTTGCTTCAGGCTCTAAAGTTTCAATCAAATATCTAATTCCTTTTTGCTTTGAAAGAATTAAAAGATCATCTTTTTTAAAAGCAATTGTCTCCTTACTTTTTGCCACACTCGTATTGAAATGAACATAGTGTCCTTCATACACACTCTTTCTGGTTTTATAATCTTTTATATGATATACTTCAACAGCAATTGCGGTATCCTTTTTTAAGGGAATCATCTCAACTTGATTGGCCTTTAACCGATCAATTACCTTCCACCAACCCTGTGGAATAATATAAGCCTTAGGAATTTCAATCTCCTTTTTAGGTTTAAAATAGTTATAATAAGTTACCTGTTTTGTAAATGGTTTTGATCGGTTGTATTTTAAACGATCTAAGCCGGTTACATCGCTTTTTATAATTTCACCTTCATA
>JAMONB010000297.1 GCA_027066745.1 Flavobacteriaceae bacterium | reverse complement strand
AAGCCATCAATTTACGTTCATAAACCCATTGTTGAGTATCTGAATTATATAAGCCAAAATATGTGTTTACAACCCAGCCAGGAGAAGGTTCAACATAAGTGATTGCGTAAAGATTACTATTGCTAGGTGTTTTTATAATATTAGTAATTGCTCCAATTAAATTATCTGGGTTTATATAATCACCTGAATAATTTGCTCTTACAAATTCTCTAATAGTACCATCGTTTATGTTACATTTTGACATACTAAACTCTTCAGTTCCTGTTTCGTTAATTATAGGAGTGCTATAAAAAAACGTTTCATTTATATTTGGATAAATTCTAACATCAAAAGAGTTATCTCTCTTAATTTTCCAATGTGTATCACCATTATCTAAATTGATACAATAACTTTTACTTCCGCTTTGGTAAGTTAATAAATTGTTGTATTGATAAGGGTATGAAATTTTGATTTGACTAGAATAGGGTAAATAACTATCATTCCATTTCCATAAAGTTTCCCCGTCATTGGTGTTTATTAGAGTTAAAAACCTTTTATCCTTACCTTCTGTTGTAGGAATAGCTATATTGTTATTATAATAAATAGGCAACCTAATTGTACCATTAGAAGCCGTTCCATTTTTATGTAATGTTTTTTTCCATTGGTAAGGTAATGAAATTACAACACCATTACTGTCGGTTTGTTTACTTATACCATCATCATCTTTACTACATGATGTAGTAAAGATGATGAATAGAAATATTATAAATAGATTTTTCATAATTATCTTCTATCAGTTCTAAAAAAATCACCTTCTGTTCTTTCATTTTTTTTTATTGATATGCCTCAAAACAATAAGCATTTAAATGTGTTAAGGCTATAACTTTAGCTTTTTCACCATTTTTAGCTGGTAATACATAAACGGCATTGGTTTTAAAATTTTCACCATCTAGTTTATGACCGTCTATTTTCCAAACATGTTTACCTGTATTGATATCAATAGCATGTAGTTTACGTGTTGAGCCGCCTACAAAATAAACAATGCCATTTAGGTAGCTCATTCTACTACTAGTACCTGCTGTTTTTGTTTTCCAAATTTGACTACCAGTATTAGGGTTTAGTGCATAGGTATATGTGTCTTCATTATTGGCAATTATTTTATCATCTTCTATGATAAAACCTGAAAATAAAAAGTCTTGTGTAAATTGCTTTATCCATAATTGCTCTCCAGTATCTAAATCATGACAAACTAAATTCTTACCGACCCAAGCATATAATTTGTTGTTATAAATCTTTGGTTCATAAGTACTACTATTTACAGTTGGTGGAGCCATTAATTTACGTTCATAAACCCATTGTTGAGTATCTGAATTATATAAGCCTAAATAGGAGTTTACAACCCAGCCAGGAGAAGGTTCAACATAAGTGATTGCGTAAAGATTACTATTGCTAGGTGTTTTTATAATATTAGTAATTGCTCCAATTAAATTATCAGGGTTTATATATTCTCCAGAATAATTGGATCTAATTACTTCTGTAGTTAAATTACCAGTATTTATTTCAGTTTTTGTAGCAGTTTGTTCTTTATAACCATTATTATCAATGATGTCTACCAAATTAAAAAAATTATTATCAAAACTTGGATATATTCTAACATCAAAAGAAGATTCTCTACGTATTTTCCAATGTGTAGTGCCATTATCTAAATTAACACAATAACTTTTACTTCCTTTTTGGTAAGTTAATAAATTGTTGTATTGATAAGGGTATGAAATTTTGATTTGACTAGAATAGGGTAAATAACTATCATTCCATTGCCAAATTGTTTCTCCATCATTTGAATTTATCAAGGTTAAAAATTTATTATCCTTCCCATTTGTGGTAGGGATAACAATATTATCCTTATAATAAATGGGATAATCAATATGTCCGTTTGAAACAGCACCGTCAGCATGCAATGTTTTTTTCCATTGATGCGGTAATAATGTAATTACACCATTTTCATCAGTTTGCGTAGTGGCAGTATCATCATCCTTGGTACAAGAAGTAGTAAGGATGATGATTGGTATTAAAAAGATTAGGATATTTTTCATTTTTTAATTTCTTTCGTCTGTTCTAAAAAAATCACCTTCTGTTCTTTCAAAAATTTTTCGAAACTCAACAGCTGTTTCATCTACAGTTCCAGCACTCATATCACCTACCTCTAAGTGGTTAGCACCAATAATATGATATCTATTACCTGCAACAACATCAAGTTCTTGAGTGTATTGGGGTAGAAAGCCATCACTAGGGTAATTAACTGTTACATGACGTGTGCGTTCTGTCCAAATCCATTCGCCACAATCTTCGTCAACTCTAAAAGGGTATCTCTACTTACCATTCAAAAAATGAATGTAAGCAAATTGGGTTTATTGCCGATAAAATTTTCTCTTATAACTTCCTGTAATAAGGTCTCCTACGTTTGGTAATGTACGAAAAAAATATAAAAACAAAAAAAGGGGTTGGTGATTTTTTTAAAAAGTCGTGTATTTTGTATCTAAAAGTGCGGGGTATTTTGTCTTCTATTAACCTACAACAACATATTTTTAGCCCGTTCTACGGCTTTAACAAATGTTATAATTTCATCTTTGGTATTGTAAAAAGAAAAAGAAGCACGTATGGTACCTGGAATGTTATAGAAATCCATAATGGGTTGAGTACAATGGTGCCCAGTACGTACTGCAATGCCTAGTTTGTCTATGATTGTACCGATATCATACGGATGTAACCCTTCAATATTAAAAGAGAGTACCGCTGTTTTTTGCGTTGAAGTACCATAAATTTTCACTCCATCAATGGTCAATAATTGCTGTGTGGCAAAGTCTAACAGTTCCTTTTCGTAAGCAGCAATGGTATCAAATCCGATAGCGTTTAGATAATCTAAAGCAACACCAAAAGCAATACCACCACAAATATTTGGTGTACCTGCTTCAAATTTATGTGGTAAATCGGCATAGGTAGTTTTTTCAAAAGTCACTTCTTTTATCATTTCACCTCCACCTTGATAAGGAGGGAGTTTGTTGAGCCATTCTTCTTTTCCGTACAAGATACCTACACCTGTTGGTCCACACATTTTATGAGCAGAAACTACATAAAAATCGGCATCTAACGCTTGTACATCTGCTTTAATATGTGGTGCTGCCTGAGCACCATCAATTAATACAGCAGCACCTACGTTGTGAGCTTTAGTTATAATTTCTTTAATAGGGTTTATGGTGCCTAAGGCATTGGATACATGATTTACAAAAACCAATTTTGTTTTAGTTGAGAGCAATTTATCATATTCATCAAGTAACAATTCTCCTTTTTGATTGATAGGAATTACTTTCAATTTTGCTCCTGTACGCTCACAAAGCATTTGCCAAGGCACAATGTTTGAATGATGCTCTAATAGAGAAACGATAATTTCATCGTCCTTTTTTAATAAAGACGTAAAGCCAGTTGCTACCAAATTAATGCCATGAGTTGTGCCTGAAGTAAAAATAATTTCGTGTACTTTTTTTGCATTAAAATGCTGTTGAATTTTCAAACGTGCTTGTTCGTAAGCATCGGTTGCTTCTTGACTTAAGGTATGTACCCCACGATGAATGTTCGCATTATAACTTGAATAATAATCAACAATTGCATCAATAACTACTTGAGGTGTTTGTGAAGTAGCAGCATTGTCAAAATAGATTAAAGGTTTGCCATTTACTTCTCGTTGTAGAATAGGGAAATTGGCTCTTATTTTTTTGAGATCAAACATGTTTCTTTTTTAGAATCTGCCGACAATTATCGGTGCTAAATACAAAACTACAAAAATGAATTACATAATTTTTGAGCTTCAGCAATTACTTTTTCAATTTTAGTTGTTGAAAAATGAAGTTTTTTAAGTTTATGAGCAACCAATAAGAGTTCTTGAGTTAAAATGATATCATTTTCTATGAGAAGTTTTTTTTCATTTTTTGTAAGAGAAGTTAGTGCTGTAATAGGATAAAGCCCATAGTGATCTATATTGTCACTAATACCATTATTTTTTGGATAATTCCAACTTAATAAAATCAAACCCGCACATTTTCCGTAATGGATAGCATCCTCAGTAAATCGAGTATTAGTTATAATCCATCCTTGTTTTAAAAAGGATGTTTTATCAGGGTTGTCATTCCATTTTTTTTGAACATCTAAAAATCTAGAATTTATATACAAAGGAATTTTCACATTGCTTACTGTTTTAATATTTGAATGAAACTTACACTCTATAGTAAAAGTGTTTCCCTCTTTTTCTGCCAATACATCAATTTCATGGGTGACACACTGACCTTGTAAAAGTACACTGACTTGTGTTTTATAACCCTTTTGTTTTAATATTGCACCAACTAAACGTTCAAAAGGATAACCCGTTGGACCTAAGTCAAAAATTGCCCTTTTTAAACTGTATTTTGAAGCACAGGCACGATTAGATTTCTTTAATAAACGAAAGGCTTTTTTGTAAACCTCTTTAGAGGAAATTCCATCATAAAGTTGGGGGCTTAGTGTTTTTATAATAGAGTGAATTATGGCCTCAGATGCTCCACTCCTTTCAAGTGATTTTTTTAGCTTTCGAAATGAAAATAGTTCTAATTCACCCGAAGCTTTTTTAATAAAAATACTAGTATCATTCATGTTGTTATGTTTTAAAATTTTAATATTTCTGTCGTAATTCCTAATCGAGTAATATCTAAATTTTCTTGAAAATAAATATTATAATAATGTAAGGCATGATAGAATTGTACAAAGAACCCGATAGCTTCTAAAAAATTTGGATGATGGTAAAGTAAGTTTTGTATTTAATCGATTGAGATTAAAAGTATTTAAGTCATCCAAATTATTAACTTTAAAGCTAATTTTTAGCATTTATGTAAAGGGTATGAGTCCGTTTACTAATGAATAGATTATTGCCGTTACCAGACCAACTAAAAAAATGGCTACTGAAAGGAGTAAGATTTTTTGTTTTCGAGCTATGGTCAGACCCAAAAAGTAAAGATCGTTTATCATTTCTTCATAGATGGTTTGCCCTTTTTCCATAATACGTTTGAATTCAGCTTTGAATTCTTCTAGGGATAATGAAGAAAAATTTTCGGCATACAAAACTCCTTTATAATCACTTTTTTTAAAAGCTTTGCCAAAATAACGATGTGGAAGCATACTAAATAAGGCAAAAACCATTGAGAGCATACTACAAATAATCAATATTCTGATACCAAGTTCAATTTTAAACCCCTGAGTTTTGGGTGCTAAAAATAAGATACCTAATAAGAGCGAAGTTATTATAGAGTTAACGGTAAGCACTATTCTTGCTTTATTATCAATCATTTTTAACAGGTTATAATGATTTCGGGAAAGTGTTCTAAACAATGTTTGAACTCCCCGAGAATCGTATTTATCTTGCTTTCCTTTTTTTGACTTGGTTTTAGCATTTGTATGTTTATCTTTTTCCATAATTATAATTAATCAATAAGAGTATTTATTTTATAGAGCTTCATTAAATTTCAATTTAGGCAATAGGGTTTCTTTTTTCTTTTGAACTTGCTGCATTTTACACAGTATTTTATCCAATATTTTAACAGCTTTTTTTATGTATTGCCCTTTGTTTAGCATGACACATTCTGCTCTTTGTGCCATAGCTGCGTCAGTAATTTCTGCCCTTGTCGGAATGCCTTTTTTTGCCAGATTTTCTAAAACCTGAGTTGCCCAAATATCTGGTAAATGGGCAGCTTCACAAAGCTGTAGTATTTCTTCTTGGATAACGGCGAAATTTTCCCACCCAGTTTCTATCGCTAAATCACCTCGAGCTATCATAACACCAACAGGGTAATTTTCCATGGCTTTTAATATAATACTAGGTAGATTTTTATAGGCTTCTTGTGTTTCAATTTTTAAAATAATACCAATCTTAGCATTTAACTTTTTTAATTCATTGAGTAAATTTTCAACATCTTGTTTATTATTGATAAATGAAAAATTAACTACGTCAGCATTTTTTACAACAAATTTTAAGTCCTTTTTATCTTTATCGGTCAATTCGTCAAAATTCAATTTACTTTTGGGTAAATTTATTCCTTTATCGGCTTTTAATTTACCTCCTTTACTTTTGGTCTCTGTAATTTCTATAATTAAATATTCTGATTGAACTTCTTTGATGGTTCCTTCAATTTTACCATCATCAAAATAAATTAGTTCTTTTTCATTAACCATATTAAAAACCTTGGGTAAAGTGCAGGAAATATGAGCTATTTCAGTAATATTACCTTCTTGACTATAGACGGCAGGTTCTCCTAAAATAGGCTCTTTATCAAGCCTCAATAAATCTCCCTTAGTCAAAAAGATAATTTCTTCTAATGGTAATAACTTATCAGCAATATGTTTTTCAGAGGCTGATTTTTTTTTGAAAAATACATTTAGCAATGTTCCAGCAGTAATAAAAGCCGATTTTTTACAAGTGCCCCAACGGCCATTGTTCTCTTTTCTATCTATATGAATTTTACGCTTTTTACCTCGTGAATCTTTAAAAGCGATATAGGAGCCTTTTTGTGTTTTTTGAAGCCACTTTTTGTTTATCGGAATGAAGGCATCGGCCTCTTCACCTTTTTTGGGTTGAGTACCGTAGGGTGCAATCCAAATTTTTGCGGGAGCTATTACTTTACCCAGGTCATTTCTTTTAGGCTTTATGTGTATTACTTTATGACCAGGTTTCATTTTACCTGTCCTTAGTTTGGGACCGCCTAAATCCATCATAATTTTACAGCTATTTCTGTTCGCCTTAATATTATTAATTATCTTATCCCAAATAATTTCATCATCATGTGCACAATTAATCCTTGCACAGTCCATTCCCAGTTCTAAGAGCGATTTTGCAAATTGTTTATCTTTTGCCGCATCTAATGGTTGAGTAACCATAATGGCAGTTTTTCTTTTCCTTTTTACCTTACCAAAAATAGCTACAAAATTTTCTATTAAGATTTTTTTAGCTTCTTTATTAGTGAGAAATATTTTTTTATCATCTGAAGAATCAATCTTCAATAAACTATTAATAATGGTTTTAAAACTTAGTATTCTATACAAAATACTGCCTTTAAATTCGGGTGAATTTGGTAAACCAATTTCGTCTATTCTTTTTTGTAAAGCATCAATATTAAATGACCGTAAGGCTAAATAATGAACTAAATTCTTAGCACTTTTAGTATAATTAGGGTGTACATTATCTATTTGTTGTTGATACTTATGCTCAAATTTAGAAATCTCAGCAATTATCAAATCAATTGAAACTGCTATTTCTTGTAATTTATTTTTTGGGTAAAGCATAATAAAAAATTAAAATAATATATTAGAACAGCTACAAATGGCAAAAATTAATCGTAATCTTTTGTTAATTACAACAATAGTATTTGGGCTTAAAATCGTAGTATTTCAGTCATAATTCCAAATCGGATAACATCTAATTTTTCTTGAAAATATATATTATAATAATCCATACCATGATAAAATTGAACAAATAAGCCAATGTCTTCCAAAAATTTTGGATGATAATAAAGAGTTAAACTTGCATTTAAGCGGTCTAAATCAAAAGTGTTTAAGTTATTGTAATTATCAAGCATTAAAGATGTTTCTACCTTTAAAGAAAAATTAGGATTGTTATTTTTACCAGAATTGATAAAAGGCAGTTTAAACGCGGTAAATGTATTGTGCCATCTAAGACCACTATATTGACCATGTAATTCTTCTAACATCCAACTTCTAGGGTGAATTTCTATAGAACTTTTAAAGAACTTAATAGCATTTAATGTAGTACTCTGAGATGTTTTTATAATACCTATCTCAAAAAAATTTGTAGCAAAGTTTCCTGATTGTAAATTAATATGTCCGTTTTCATCATAAAAATCTCCATCTTGACCATTAGAATGATGTGCAATTCTCCCAAAAAGCGTGTTGTGTTTTTTTGATTTTTTGTTGCCTAATGTATAATAAAAAGAAACTTGGGGTATATAACTTGGTGTACGTACAGGATAAGACTCTTCATTATACATTCTAATAATTATTTGAGAAGTAAGAGCAGCCATTAACCTTGAATCTTTCCGTTCTCTTATAATAAAACTAGGACTAATATTTCCTTCAAACATTAAAGGAGCAATATTACCAATATCTGTTGGAAAAGTAACATAGCTGTCAGTTTGATTAGCTAAAGCTATTTTTGATATATCTAGCTTTGAAATACTGTCATTACTTTCTTGAGTATATCCATAGCTAAAAATAATAGTAGTTAGGCATAAAGTGTAAAAAAACTTATTCATACTTACATGTAAATAATAGTTATTGTTTTCGTGGTATTTGTACTTATATCAAAACTTGCTTTAGAAAATTTAGGGCGATTTGTTAATCCGATAGATTTATAATTTGAAAAACCAATCCCTTCTTTTGGTAAAACAAAGCGTTTATCAATTTTACCATTTTTATTTTCGTCATGTAAAATATTTACAGCATATTTTCCTTTTGGTAAGTTTTTGAAAGTTAGGGTTGCAGTATTATTATTAATGATAGCAATACCCTTTCTATAATATTTTTTGTATTTTTCATCAGGAATAGAGCCTTCTTTGTTATATATAGCAAATTGAACAACCCCTTTAGAGTTTCGTAAATTTTTCACATTTACTTTTAAAGAATAAGCTTCTTGAGCATTTAAATGGTTAAAAGACACTAGAAATAACGCTATTAGTAGTATTGATTTTAAGATGTGTTTCATTTGATTTATCATTAATATTATTAAATATTTTTAGTAAGTCAATATTTTATTAACTTACTTTTTTATAACTCCACACTGCCAAGCCATTCATAACGACTGCATATAAAAGAGTTTTTCCAAATTGAGGTAAAATATCAGTTAAGTTAGAGCCTTTTAACATAACCATTCGCATGACTTCTACATAGAATTTTATAGGGTTAAATTCGGTTAGAAATTGTGCCCATTTTGGCATACTCTCAATAGGAGTAAAGAGTCCGCTCATTAAAATAAAAATTACTACAAAAAACCAAGCAATAAACATGGCTTGCTGTTGAGTGTCTGTAAAATTAGAAATAAACAAGCCCATACCTAAAATGACCAAAATATAAACAGAGGTATAGAAATACATTAAAAATATGTTACCTACCATGGGTACATTAAATATTATTCTTGCAATAATTAACCCTATTGTTAAAAGCATCAGTCCTATTACCCAAAAAGGAAATAATTTACCTATAATAAACTGGTGTTTTTTTATAGGTGTAACATTCATTTGTTCTAATGTGCCAATTTCTTTTTCACGAACGATATTCATTCCAGATAAGAATAAGGTAATCATAGTCACCAATAAAACTAAAATACCTGGCACCATAAACGTTTTGTAATTCAATGTTTTATTGTACCAAAAAGAAGGAATACTTAGGATGTTTTTTTGCCTATTTTTTAGGTCTGAGGGCTGTATTAAAGTTACTAGAGCCTTTTTATTAAAGCTTTGTACAATTTGATTGATATATACATTTTCAACACCAGCAGCAGCACCGTCAATAGCATTTATTGTTATAGAGAGATCTGTCTTTTTTTCTTTTAATAAATTACGTTCAAAGTATTGAGGAATTTCTAAAACAACATCAACTTCTCCTTTTAACATCGCTGCATTTGCCATTTTACTTGAAGAAAAGTCAGTAGTAACATTAAAATACGTTGATGCATCAAACTTATCAATCAAAGCTCTTGAAAAAGAAGTTTTATCATGATCTATATAAGAGAACTTGATGTTTTTAACTTCAAATGTAGCTGCATTCGAAAGAATGATAAGTTGAATTAAAGGCAATACAAAGATGAGTGGAAGCATTGCTTTATTCCTAAAAATTTGCTTGAACTCTTTTTGAATGATATATCCTATTATCTTCATAGACACGAATTTCACTAATTATCACTAATTTTTTTATACTGTTTTACTGCCAACTGAATACTGCCAACTGATTTTTATTCCAACCTAATTTTATATTTTTTAATACTCAATGCTATAAAAAACACGGTCATTCCCAATAGAATTAGTGTTTCTTTCCATACTAACGTAATCCCTATACCTTTAAGCATGATGCCTTTTAATATAATAATAAACCACTTTGCAGGAATTACATTACTAATAACCTGTAATGGTAAAGGCATGCTTGCAATGGGGAAAATAAACCCTGACAATAAAATTACAGGCAACATTAAACCCATTAAAGAAATCATCATAGCTGTTTGTTGTGTTTCTGAAATGGTTGAAATTAGAATTCCTAAGGAAAGAGCGTTGATAATAAATAGAATACTTTCTGCTCCTAATAAAAAGAGACTTCCGCGAACGGGCATTTTAAAGATGAAAATACTCAGTACAATAATGACAATAGCATTGATTACTGATAAAAATATATATGGAAACACTTTACCAATGATTACTTGAAAAGGTCTTATTGGTGATACCAATAAGATTTCCATAGTACCTAATTCTTTTTCTTTGGTGATAGAAATAGAAGTCATCATGGCAGAAACTAACATTAAAATAATAGTCATTACACCAGGGACAAACATAAAGACACTTTTTAATTCAGCATTATAAGCCATTTGTGTTTGCGGAATAATTTGATAGACAATTTTAATGTCTTTATTAATTTCTTGCTGATATTTTTGTAAAATGGAATTGATAAAATTACTGATGGTATTTGCTGTATTAGGGTCAGTGGCATCTGTAATAATTTGAATAGTTGCCCTTTGTTCCTTAATTAGTTTTTTATTAAAATCATTCTCAAAAATGAGTATAGCTTTTATTTTTCCTTTTTTAAAAACTGAGGCTATTTCGGCTTCATTTTCAATAGCTTCACGATTACTAAAGTATTTTGATGAAGAAATTTTGTTGACTATTTCTTTTGTAGTCGCATCTTTAGATTTGTCTAGAATAGCAATATCAACATTGTTGATTTCATTGGTTATGGCAAAGCCAAAAAGCATAATTTGAGCAATAGGCATTCCAAAGAGAATAAACAAAGAGCGTCTATCTCTAAAAATATGGTAAAATTCTTTTTTTATAAATCCTATAAATCGTTTCATCCCATCCCAACCCTTCCCAGAGGGAAGGACTTTTATTAATTAGTTAATATTTGTGTTTTCTAACATTTACCATCATCCTCTAGCTAATTTTAAAAACACATCATTCATGCTATCTACTTTGAACTGTTTTTTTAGTTCTTTAGGTGTATCTAAGGCTTCAATTTTTCCGTCAACCATAATAGATACACGATCACAATATTCTGCTTCATCCATATAATGAGTGGTTACAAAAACGGTGGTTCCATTATGAGCCGTTTTATAGATCATTTCCCAAAACTGCCGTCTTGTAATCGGATCAACACCACCTGTAGGTTCATCTAAAAATATAATTTTAGGATCGTGCAATAAAGCTACCGAAAAAGCTAATTTTTGTTTCCAACCTAAAGGTAAAGAACTTACCAACTCGTTGCTTACTTCTTGTAAACCTAGTTCATTAATCAGTGTCGTTCTCTTTTCTTTAATTTGTGTTCTTGATAAGCCATAAATCCCACCAAAAAAGGTAATATTTTCTTTTACGGTTAAATCGTCATACAAGGCAAATTTCTGACTCATATAGCCAATATTTTTTTTGATGTTTTCAGCATTTTTATATACATCAAACCCAGCGACTTCAGCTTTTCCAGAAGTTGGTGTAGAGATACCAATCAACATTTTCATAGCGGTTGTTTTACCTGCACCATTTGCACCCAAAAAGCCAAAAATTTCTCCTTTTTTCACATCAAAACTAATAGCATTTACCGCGGTAAATTCACCAAACATTTTGGTTAAATTCTCTGCTTTTATGACGTTTGTTTTTTTCATATTCCCATTCTTAATCCTTCCCAAAGGGAAGGAGACTTTAATTATCTAGCTAATTCCATAAAGGTATCTTCAATAGTGACTTCTGTTGGTTGAATACTAATATTTTCCAAGCCTTTGTCTTCTAAAAACTGAATCAACTCTGTTGGGTTAAAATCATCTCTTTGGTCTGTATAATGCACAAATTCTCCAAAAGGGTAAACACTATGATTATGTTCATACGTATTAAGAGATAAAATGAGTTCATACATTTTATCAGCTTTAATGTCGTATATTTTTTTCGGGTAGTGTTTTACGATCTCTTGTGGAGTATCAATTTCTAATATTTTGCCATCTTGAATCAATGCAATTCTATCACATAAAGCAGCTTCATCCATATAGGGTGTTGACACTAAAATAGTAATCCCTTTTTGTTGTAAGCGTTTGAGCATTTCCCAAAATTCTTTTCGCGAAACAGGATCAACTCCAGTTGTTGGTTCGTCTAAAAATAATACTTTTGGTTTGTGAATTAAAGCACAAGACAAGGCTAATTTTTGTTTCATACCGCCAGATAATTTTCCTGCTCTACGCTTCTTAAAAGGCTCTATTTGAACATAAATATCTTTGATTAAATCATAGTTCTCTTCAATGGTTGTACCGAATATAGTGGCAAAAAACTCTAAATTTTCTTCAACAGTTAAATCTTGATATAAAGAAAAACGACCAGGCATATAACCTACATGGTTTCTAATGTCTTTATAGTTGTTTACGGCATCATAACCAGCTACAGTTGCAGAACCGTTATCTGCAATTAATAGTGTAGTCAAAATTCTAAATAAAGTTGTTTTTCCTGCACCATCAGGACCAATTAAGCCAAACAATTCACCTTCATTAACCTCAAAAGAAATGTCTTTTAAAGCGGTAACGTCTTCAAATGATTTACTGATATGTTCAATTTTAATACTCAAAATATTTAGTGTTATTTTTTGTTTAGATAATTAGGAACTATTAGAGTTAATAAAGCTATTACAGTCCAAATACTCGTTCTAAATAGCATTGCTTTAATACTTTCAGCGGCTACGGTAGCATCAAAGAATTTTAAATAAATAAAAACCATAAAGTGCACACCCAAAATGAATAATGTTAATTTTTTGGCTAGAACGTTATTTTGCCATATTAAATAGGAAGCAAAAACAGAAATGACACCAAAAAGAACATTGTATGACACCAGCCATATTAGTATGGTGTAATCTTTGGTATCAATACCAAACAGTACTTTTGACCCTGCAAAAACGGACATTAATCCGATAAATAGGGCAAGTATAGCGGCTATTTTTTTAGAGATTTTCATTTTAATTTATTTAAAATAATTACTGTAATGTGATAGGTGTTTGTTGATTGTTTCAAAACTCTTTTTACGGGTGTTTATGTCATCAGTTATTAAACCATCAAATAGGCCCAGCATAGGTTTTAAGTAATTGTGCAACTGATTATGAGATTCTCCTTTCATGGTACATTTTTCAAAAATAGTTGTGAATTCAGTTTCGAGATTTTCTTTTAAAGAAATATATGCTTTAGGAGATTCTTTATCAGTAAAAGCAGTCATAATTTCTTGCATTTTTTTAATGCCGTCAGTGGTTTCAAGGTTTGCTTCCCATTTCTTTCCATCATTTAGTTGCACGACACCAGTTTCATGGTGATGTTCTTCTGGTTGTTTGGTTTCTGTACTTTCTTCTACTTTTGGAGAGGTATCTTTATTTTCAACATTATCTTTACAAGAAGTTGTGAAAATTAAGATTGTAATAACTGAGATTATTTTAATAATGTATTTCATAAAATTGTATTTATAATTTAATTATTCATTCCTTTTCCCATTCCTTTTCCATGCATTTCTTTCATATGAGCATCCATCCAAATAGGTTTTTCAACTTCATTATCATATAAATAGTCTGCTATTTTATTTAAATCATCTGTTTTTAAAGCAAGTTTAGGCATTATTTTAAATTGTTTTACTGCACCTCGCATCAAAGCTTTTTCTTCTGTCGGGTTTTGAACCCAGTTAGTTACAGCATTAATGAAATCTTTTTTATTGTCAAATTCTCTTGTATAACGTTTTTTTACAGCCATAAATGGAGGAGCTATAATTTCATCATGCGATTTTGCATTTGGGTTATGGCATACATAACAATTGTTTTTTAATAAGGTATAACCTTTGTTTTCTTGTGTGTTAGTATTTATAGCTTTGTTTTGTGTTATGGGTTGTGTACTTAATGTTTCTTTTTTTGTGTTATTACAGCTAGTTAATATAGCCATAATACTTACTAATAAAATTACTTTTGTAGACATTGTTATGATTTTAAGATTAACTATTTATTCATCCGTAGCTTTAGCATAAGAGAACTACTCACTTTTAATCCACATCTCTGCTGGCATTCCAATTTTTATACTTCCATCGTTTTTTACATTTAATTTTACAGCATAAACGAGGTTAATACGCTCTTCTTTCGTTTGGATAATTTTAGGGGTGAATTCAGCTTCCGAAGCGATCCAACTGACAGTTCCTACATAATCTTTCATAGCATCTTTACCATCTATTTTTACGGTAACTTCTTGACCAATTTTAATAGATGATAATTGTGTTTCACTTATATAGACACGTAATTGCATGTTTCCTAAATCTGCAATTTTATACAAAGGTCTTCCAAAAGAAGTAATTTCATTGGGTTCAATATATTTAACTAAGATTGTTCCATTTACAGGATTGGTAATCTTACTTTTTTGAATCTGGTCATTAAGTTGTTTAATTTGTACATCAATACTTTTCAATTCGTTAACGATAGGAGCATTTTGAATTTCAACACTTCTAATTTGTTGTTTTATTACATCTATTTTTCCGTCTACATCATCTAATTGCTTTTGAGTACCTGCATTTGCTTTAATTAAGTTTTCAATTCTATTTTTAGAAATAGTTGCTGTTCTTTGTTGAGACTTTAGTACACGTATTTGTGATAATACACCTCTAGATTTTGAAGCGATCACATTTTTAGAAACTTGTAGCTGTTCTTTTTTTAAATTCAGTTGTATAGTGTCTATATAACCAACAATAGTCCCTTTTTTTATGATTTGCCCTTCTTCAATGTTAAAGGCTAATAATTTTCCATTATTTTCTGAAGAAATGGTTGTTTCAATAGCTTCAAAATTCCCATAACCATCAGCTCTATCATTATTTTTATCACAAGATGTAATTATGCTTGTTGTGATTAGTAACCCGAATATTATTTTAGTAATTTTCATACGAATTTGTTTATATTTTTAATCATTTAATTTGAAATCTCCTCTTTTGGAGTTATGGGACTTCCCTTGGTTGTTTTATAATTTGCTTTTGCTAATTCTAATTCAATTTTATGCGTACTCAGTGTGTTTTTTGCTTCGTGTAAATTGGTAAGCTCTGTAATATATGCTGAAGAGGTTATTACGCCATTTTTTAATTGAGCTTCAGCAGATTTTAAAATAACCTCTCTTAAATTAATAAGTGTACTATCAGATTGAATAAATTCTGAAATTTTTGATATTTCTATTTGTTGCTGCTCGAGTTCAATATTGGTGTTTAACTGAAATACTTCTTTTTGGTTTTCAATTAATTCTTTATTGATGCGTAAAGATTCTCGTTGTTTTTTAGTGGCTTTTCCATCAAAAACAGTCCAATTTAATTTAGCTCCAACAATATAATAAGGTTGGAAAGAATTATCTAACATATTCAACCCAGGATTACCATAGCCACCAGTTGCAAAACCGAATATTTTAGGGCTATTTTTCTTTAAGATCACTTTTTCAGAAGCTTCTATTTGTTGCTTCTGTAGCTGAAATAATTTTAATTCTGGACGGTGAATTTCATTATCAAAAGTTGTTAATATGATTGGGGTTTCTAGAAAAATCGTTACTGGTATTTCTTTTCCAATTAGTTTTGAAAGCGTAGAAATTAAACTAATTTTATTTTGGTCAATTTCTGTAAATTGTTGTTTTATTTTTAAGAGTTCTGCTTCAATTATTTTATCAGAAGCAGGTAGTATTACTCCATATTCAACACCAGCCTTTACTTCTTTTAATTTTGTAGTTAAGAGCGTTTCCTTGGCAATTAATAAATCTCTTTTTTCTTGTAATAATACAATTGAAAAATACAATTGATTAACTTGTTTTTTGAGTTGATATAAACTGACTTCAACTTGTTGTTGTTGTGTTTTTAAGGTAGCTTTTTTTACATCTGTAGAAGCATTTATTAATCCGCCATTATAAATTAATTGATTTACAGAAAGTGTTGCTTTGTATTGGTCGTTATTTGGAGATTCAATAGTTATGTTAGGTATTGAAATCGGCAATTCTATCACATCAGATTGGTAAGTAGCTTGAGCAGAAGCTTCTATTTTTGGTAATTTAGCTGTTTTAATTACTGATATATCCAAGTTGTTTTGCTTTACTAACAATGCACCCTTTTTACCTAGAGGGTAATTTTTACGCACCAAAGTTTGGCATTCTTCTAAGTTCAATCTTTCTTGTGAAAATGCATTTGTGATAAGCAGTATGAGTATAAATGTTGTCAGTTTTTTCATTGTTTTTGCTTGTTTATACAAAACCCTCTTTGAGGATTTAAATTTTAATGGCATTGATAATAAAATCTGCCACTTCAGTTTTTCGTTCTTCAAGTAATTGTTTGTATTCGGTTTCATTAGTATTTATGATGCTTTTTAACAAGTGTTTGGCAATAAACGGAAAGATGCTTAATGCCAAAATATTTATAAATAATTGTTCTGCTTTAATAGGTCTTAAAATTCCTTCTGCTACTTTTTCATTGACCTGATTCCTAAATTTATCAATTGAAGGGAAGTGTTTCTCTGTCATTAATTTTTGTATAAATTCTGGATTTCTGTTTAATTCTTGAATGATAAAATTAGGTAAATAGGGGTGTTTAATTACAAAAGAAATATAGTTATGTGTGAAACCTTTAATTTTCTCACAAATTTTATCATCAGAGTTCATCACTTCATTCAATTGTGGTGCTAATAGTAAAAAAGCTTTTTTAAAAACAGCTTCAAAAAGTAGTTGTTTACTTCTGTAATAATAATGCAGCATGGCTTTGTTGATTCCAGCTTCATCTGCAATTTCTTGCATTCTAGCACCAATCATACCTTTACGTTGAAATATGCTTTTTGCTGCATTTAAAATTTGAGCTTCAGTCGTTGTGTCTTTTGATTTAACCATTTTGTTTAACTAAACAATTTAACCGTTTGGTTGACAAAAGTAAATCCTTTTTTTGAACTGACAAAATAAATGGTACTTTTGTTAGTCTAAGATGAATTAATATGATGTCAAAAAGAACTTATTTTAAAGTCACTAGTCATAGTGTAAGATCTATTTTTGGGTACGTGCTGCTTATTTCATTAATTTCTGCATGTAGTAATTTAAAGCTGAAAACGTTTGAATTTCCAGAACCAATAGAAACCTCTACACGAGAAATTCAATATCAAGAGAAGAAAGAATACACTATTAATGATATCATTTTTGCTGATAATCAATTTGATGGTGCACGATTAAACGATTTTACACAACTTAATGATTCTACATATCAAGTCACAATTTTACCTGAAAATGAACCGATCAATCAAAGTCCGTATTTCGCTTTTAGAATTTGGTCTAAACACGCACAACAGGTATATGTAAAATTAAATTACCCTACTTCTAAGCATCGGTATGTTCCAAAATTAAGTACAGATGGAAAAATTTGGAAACCTATAGATAGTACAGCTTATCAATTGGTAGATAGCACTAAAAACGCATTGTTAAAAATAGATCTTACCTCAGAAAAATTATGGATTTCAGCACAAGAAATCAAAACTTCTGCTGAAGCGATGCAGTGGTCTAAACAGATAGCAACACATAAAGATGTTCGTTTTAAAGTTATTGGTAAGAGTAAATTAAAGCGTGATTTAATAGGTTTGGATGTGTATACAGGTGATCCTAAAGGAAAAGATATTATTGTAGTATTGAGTAGGCAGCACCCACCCGAAGTAACAGGGTATTTAGCCATGCAATCTTTTGTGGAAGAATTGTTACAAGACAGCCGTTTGGCGAGAGATTTTAGATCAAAATATCGTGTTTTAGTCTATCCGTTAGTAAATCCTGATGGTGTAGATTTAGGACATTGGCGTCATAATGCAGGCGGAATTGACTTGAATCGAGATTGGGCGTATTACCGACAAGAAGAAGTAAAAGCTATTGTAAACACTGTTGTAAATGCAGCAAAATCTTCAAAAAGTAATGTAATTTTAGGGTTAGACTTTCATTCAACACAAGAAGATTTGTATTACAGTTTTTCTGACGAGATGCATTCGGATATTTATCCGTTTAAAGATTATTGGATGGAAGCTATTGATGATGCTATACCAAATTATACACCAGATGACCAACCATTTCCGTTAAATCAACCTATTTCTAAAGGCTGGTTTTACAAGCAGTTTAATGCAGAGTCTTTAACCTATGAAATTGGTGATGAGACACCACGTAATTTTATCGATTTAAAAGCACGTGTTGCCGCTAAAGAAATGATGCGATTATTGATTTTACGATAGATTAATTGTTGAATTTCTATCTTGAGTGTAAAGTTGATGTATGCTTTAAATAATTAAATAAAACCTTAGTAAAGATGAAAAAAATTCTAAAAATAATAGCCTTAGCCCTTGTGTTAATTCTTATTTATGTAGTTTATACTAACTATCCAAAACTAAACATCATTTCCGGATATGCTGCAAAGAATATGAGCTCTTCTGTTTTTTTAGCTAAAAGATCAGTTGAAAAAACAAGTAATGAAGATAATAATTTTGCACCTATAAATCAAGCAACAATAGAGGTAAATGAAGGTGAAAAAGCAATAGTAGCCTCGGCCTTTGGATTGATGCAGCGTAAAGCTGTTTATCGTGAAGGTTTAGGTAGTGTTTTACTAACCAAAGGTTATGATGAAAACAAACCTTATCTAGTTCCGAAAAGGACAAGAAATAAGATAGACCTTCCGTACCCTTATGGTGATAACTCTCAAAAAGACACAGTTTTTACCTCGGTAGATTATAAGGTATTAGAAAATGTAGTTACTGATGCTTTTTCAAATAATGAGGTGAAAAAAACGAGAGCAGTTTTAGTTATTTATAAGGATCAAATACTAGCTGAAAAATATGCTGCTGGTTTTGATAAAAACTCATTGTTACAAGGGTGGTCAATGACCAAAAGTGTAACAGCAACGATATATGGAATATTACAAAAACAAGGCAAGTTAAAAATCAATGATAAAACAGGAATTGCTTCTTGGAAAGACGATGAAAGAGCAAACATAACTATAAATGATCTGTTACATATGAATAGTGGTTTGGCTTGGGAAGAGGTATATAAAGGTATTTCTGATGTGACCAAAATGTTATTTTTAGCAGAAGATATGTCAAAAGTACAAGAAGAAAAAAAGCAAGTAGGTAAACCTAATGAAAGTTGGAATTACTCATCTGGTACGAGTAATTTATTATCAGGATTACTTAGAAAGTATTTCGATTCACATCAAGATTATTTAGACTTTTGGTACAGTGCATTAATTGATAAAATTGGTATGCATTCTATGCTTGTTGAAGCAGATTTAGCAGGTAATTATGTGGGTTCTTCTTATTCATGGGCAACCACACGAGATTGGGCTAAGTTTGGTTTATTATATTTACACAAAGGCAATTGGAATGGTGAACAGCTTTTTGACGAATCTTGGGTTGATTATGTAAAGACACCAACCGAAACTTCTAAAGGTGTATATGGAGGTCATTTTTGGTTGAATGCAGGAGGAAAGTATCCAGATGCTCCCAAAGATATTTTTTCAGCCAATGGTTTTCAGGGACAACGAGTGTTTATTATTCCTTCAAAAGATTTAGTAATTGTAAGAATGGGATTGGTAGGAGGAGCAGGCTTTGATTTTAATTTATTTTTAAAAGAGATTACAGAAAGTGTTGAGTAAATTTTTTAAGTAAAAATCTCATTTGTCACTCATGGAAGGATGAATTGTAACTAAATTTTAGATAGCATGAAATAGAATTCAATTTCTGTTTTTTTGGGTAAATAGATCCTCTTTAATTTGAGGTAATTTTAATTTGTATTTTACTGCAATTAAGCGGATAATAATAACTACTGTTATTGTTGCTAAAAACTGAATATTATTAGTTAATTTAAAATAATTTGTTGTTAAAAACATAACCCCTCCAGCTAAAGATGCCATTGCATATATTTCTTTTTTAAAGATTAAAGGAATGCGGTTTGTTAAAATATCTCTTGTTACACCTCCCATCACAGCTGATACCATTCCCATCACTATGGCAACAAAGGGATGCAAATTAAATAATAACCCTTTTTGAACCCCTAATAATGTGAAAACCCCTAAACCAATAGTATCAAATAAAAACATTGTTTTACTCAATGGTGCAATTTTACTTTTAAATAAAAAAGTAAAAACTACAGCTATTAAAATTGTCCAGATGTAATTCAAGTCAGCAATCCAGTTTATAGGATGTGCATTAATAAGAATATCACGTATCATTCCCCCTCCAACAGCAGTTACAAAAGCAATAATAATTACACCAAATAAATCAAATTTTTTTTTCGAGGCGACTAATGCACCACTAATTGCAAATGCAAATGTTCCAATAATATCTAATATATATATTAAGTTCATTTATTTTTAATTTGCTAATTTTTTTCATTGAAGAGTTACAACTCAAATCCCAATTCAACACCTAATTTTTTAGCAATAAGTTTTGTGATTCTTGTTTTTAATTCAGGAATTTTAATCTTATCTAAGGCATCATTTGCAAAAGCATAAAGTAATAGGGCTTCAGCTTCTTTTTTAGGGATTCCTCTTGAGCGTAAGTAAAATAAGGCATTGTCATCTAGTTGTCCGATAGTACAGCCATGCGAACATTTTACATCATCGGCAAAAATTTCGAGTTGAGGTTTGGCATTGATAGTTGCTCCATCATCAATTAAAATATTGTTGTTTTGCTGAAAAGCATTTGTTTTTTGAGCAGCTTGTTTAACGATAACTTTTCCATTAAATACGCCTGTAGCTTTATCAGCATAAATACCTTTATAGAGTTCATGACTTTCGCAATTTGGATAGTTATGATTTACCAATGTATGGTTATCAACCAATTGTTTATTGCCAATGATGGTAATTCCGTTAAGATTAGAGTTGATATGCTCACCTTCTTGATGGAATTCTAAATTATTACGCGTAAAGTTTCCTCCAAAAGAAAAAGTGTTAACAGAAGCTACACTTTGCTGTTGTTGTTGTACATAAGTGTTGTCAATTAATGAAGCTGTTTTTTTATCATTTTGAATTTTATAATAATCTATAATTGCTCGTTTGCCTGCAAAAATTTCAGTAACCGAATTGGTCAGCACTGTGTTTTCAGTTAGACTTTGATGACGTTCAATAATCCGAGCATGAGAGTTTTCACCAACAATGATTAAGTTACGAGGCTGTAGCATAATTTTAGCTTCATTACCTGTTGAAAAATGAAGTATTTGAATAGGTTTAGGTAATACAATATTTTTTGGAATGTTAATATAAGCACCTTCATTAGAAAAAGCAGTATTTAGCGAAGTAATACTATCTTTTTTAGAGGTGATTTTATTAAAATAATGATCGATTACCATTTTATATTTTGGTTTTTTTAATGCAGAAGACATCAGGCAAATATCAAAATCATCATGCGTAGTTTCAGATAAAAATGAGCTATATATGCCATCAATAAATACAACCTTATAAGAGTCTATTTCATGCAAGAAATATTTCTTGACATCCTTAAATTCAATGGAATTTTCTGAATTTGGAAAAAGAGTATAATTGTGTTTTAACACTGGTTTTAACGAGGTATATTTCCATTCTTCATCCTTTTTTGTAGGGAAGCCATTTTCCTCAAAATGTATAAATGCATTAGACCGAATATTATGAATATTGGTTTCGGTATCTGTACTTACTTTATTTTCAAAAGCTAAAAATGATGTTACTAATTTTTCTTTTAAATCCATTGTTGTTTTGTGTTCTCTTTTATAAGGTTGCTTTAATTAAAAGTCATGAGATTCTTCACTTCGTTCTGAATGACAAGTTCAAATACTATTTTGAGTTCTAAACTTCGTTAAAATCTATTGTTTACTGAACACTGCCAACTGAATACTATTTTAGCCAATCATACCCTTTTTCCTCCAACTCATGAGCCAATTCCTTACCGCCTGATTTTACAATTTTACCATTATGTAAAACATGTACAAAATCAGGCACAATATAGTCTAGTAGGCGTTGGTAATGCGTAATAACAATTACGGCATTGTCTTTACTTTTTAGTTTATTTACACCGTTGGCTACTACTTTTAAAGCATCAATATCTAATCCAGAATCTGTCTCATCAAGAATAGCTAATTTAGGCTCTAACATAGCCATTTGAAAGATTTCATTTCGTTTCTTCTCTCCACCAGAAAAGCCTTCATTTAAGGAGCGAGAAAGAAATTTTCTGTCAATTTCTAGAAGTTCTGCTGTTTCTCTTATCTTTTTTAGCATGTCCTTAGCAGGAAGTTCTTCCTTTCCATTTGCTTTTCTAGTTTCATTAATAGCCGTTTTAATGAAATTAGTAACAGATACTCCAGGAATCTCAATTGGATATTGAAAAGACAGGAAGATACCTTTATGGGCTCTTTCTTCAGGAGTTAACCCGTCTAAGTTTTCTTTTTCTAAGAAAACGTTACCCTCTGTTACTTCATATTCTTCTTTTCCAGCAATAACAGCTGATAAGGTACTTTTACCAGACCCATTTGGTCCCATAATAGCATGTACCTCTCCTGCTTTTATAGTTAAATTTATTCCCTTAAGGATTTCTTTATCACCAATATTGGCATGTAAGTTTTTTATTTCTAGCATCTTCAATTTTAAATCTTTTAATTTTTTAATAGTTGTTTGAGTTTATCAAAATCTTTTTGTGAATGTTGTATAATAACAGTTGCATTATTAGCTGTAGCTAGATTTTCAAAAACCTCCATGCTTTGTTTGGTCTGAGGAATATTATAATTAAAAATCGGACATCTTCTATGTGTGCGGTTTTCCTCAAAATGATAGAGGTCTCCTGTTAATAAAAGCGGTTTTTCAAGTCCTATATTTAAATACAATACTTGATGCCCAATAGTGTGTCCAGGCATAGGTTTTATTACTACAGTACTATCTCCAAAAACATCATATTCACCATGTAGTTTTTGTATATTTTTTAGGTCTTTAATCATTCCGTAAATATCAGCTTGTTTTACTTGAGCAGAATCATTGGTGAAAAAATCATATTCATTTTCTTGCACTAACCATGTGGCATTTTTAAAGTGATTTGCATGCCCCACATGATCAAAATGCGAATGTGATAAGGCAATGTATTTAAAATCTTCTGGTGTTAAGCCAATTGTTTTTAGTTGATTTAGAACAGAATCTTTTCTAGAAACGGTAAAAGCTCCACTAGGATCAGTAAATGGTTCAGGTAAACCAACTAAATTTTCAGGTAAACCTGCATCCCAAATTAAATTACCTTTAGGGTGTTGAATTACATAAAAAGCATCAGCAAAGGTTTTTGTTTGTCCGTGATACGTAGTGTCTTCAGAAAATAATTCGAGGTTATTGACTACAATTTTACCACCATCAAAAACATGTAAGGTGATTTTTGGAATTGAATCTTCTTTTTTTACATCTGCATAACCATCTTTAACTCCTTTTTTAGGTCTTTACAAGAAAATATAGTTAATCCAAGACTAAGTAATAAAATAATTTTTTTCATGATAACTAAGGTTTTTAATTTTTTACGTTACAGCCAACAGCTTACTATTTCTCCCCTTCAAGGAGATGCCAAAGGCAGAGGGATTACCCCACACTTCCTTCCAAGCTAATCTCTAATAACTTCCTTGCTTCTACTGCAAATTCCATAGGTAATTTATTCAACACTTCTTTACTGAAGCCATTTACAATTAAGGCAATGGCTTTATCGGTATCAATACCACGTTGATTACAATAGAATAATTGATCTTCGCCAATTTTAGATGTTGTGGCTTCATGTTCAATTTGGGATGATTTATTTTTTACTTCAATATAAGGGAAGGTATGTGCTCCACATTGATCTCCCATTAAGAGTGAATCACATTGTGAAAAATTACGAGCATTTTTAGCTTTAGAGTGAATTTGTACCAACCCTCGATAAGAGTTTTGAGACTTACCAGCAGAAACACCTTTAGAAATAATGGTGCTTTTAGTGTTTTTTCCTAGATGAATCATTTTGGTACCCGTATCTGCTTGTTGGTAATTATTGGTTACGGCAATTGAATAAAATTCACCAACAGAATTATCACCTTTTAAGATACAGCTTGGGTATTTCCAAGTTACAGCAGATCCTGTTTCTACTTGCGTCCAAGAAATTTTTGCATTGGTTTCGCAAAGACCGCGTTTAGTTACAAAATTAAAAACACCACCTTTACCTTCTGCATCACCAGGATACCAGTTTTGGACGGTTGAATACTTAATTTCAGCATCATCTAAAGCAATTAACTCAACTACTGCGGCATGTAATTGATTTTCATCACGGGCAGGTGCAGTACAACCTTCTAAATAACTTACATAACTTCCTTTATCAGCAATAACGAGCGTGCGTTCAAATTGACCTGTGCCTCCTTCATTAATTCTAAAATAAGTAGACAATTCCATAGGGCATTTTACACCTTTAGGGATATAACAAAAAGAGCCATCACTAAACACAGCACTATTTAAAGCAGCATAGAAATTATCAGTTGTTGGCACGATAGTACCTAGATATTTTTTTACCAATTCAGGATGTTCTTGTATGGCTTCAGAAATGGGACAAAAAATAATTCCTTTTTCACCTAGTGTTTTCTTAAAAGTGGTCGCTACAGAAACGGAATCGATAACAATATCCATCGCCACACCAGTCATACGTTTTTGTTCATTGATAGAAATGCCCAGTTTTTCAAAAGTTTTTAATAATTCAGGATCAACTTCGTCTAAGCTCTCTAATTCAGGCTTTTTTTTTGGTGCTGAATAATAAGAAATACCTTGAAAATCAGGTTTAGGGTAGTTTACATTTGCCCATTCAGGCTCGGTCATTGTTTTCCAAACTTTAAAAGCTTCTAAACGCCATTTGGTCATCCATTCAGGTTCATTTTTCTTTTTAGAAATAGCCCTAACAACATTTTCATTTAATCCCACTGGGAACTTATCAGCTTCTATATCTGTATAAAAACCATATTCATACTCTTTGGTTTCGAGTTCTTTTTTTAAGTCGTCTTCAGTATATTTACTCATATTGTCATCTTTATGAAGTCCTTCCCTTCGGGAAGTATTTAGGATGGGAATTAAAGCGAGAAACTCTCTCCACACCCACAAGTTCTATTTGCATTTGGATTATTAAACACAAACCCAGTTCCATTCAAGCCGCCAGAATAGTCTAACGTTGTACCTACAAGGTATAAAAAACTTTTTTTATCAACGATAATTTTTATGTTGTTATTTTCAAATATTTTATCGCTCTCTTGTTGCTCTTTATCAAATTTCAGATCATAAGATAAACCAGAACAACCACCACTTTTAACACCAACCCTTACAAAGTCTATTGACGCATCAAAGCCATCAGCTGCCATCAACTCAATTACTTTGTCTTTTGCTATTTCAGACACTTGTATCATAATTATATAGATTCATTCTAGATAAGTGCAAATATAGAAGAAAATATGAAGAGATTGAAGGAATTATATTAAAAGGTAAAAGATAGTTTGTAGTTTATATGTTATTCATTATTAAACAATAATAATCAGTTGGTTACGTTTGTGGAGTATTAGCTGGAAAGATAGTTGTTAACAATAATATTAGGTTATTAACATTATGTTAACAACTTAATAGGTAAAATATATATTTGCTTCGGTAATAGTAGGAAGGTGTGAAAATGTTAAAGGAATATAAAATATTAAGTCTTTAATGTAAAGAGTATTTCTCGAGTTATTAAATAATATAGTTTTGTATCCACCTTGATTAAGTATAAGGTAGGGTTTTATGATGTGAAATTGTTATAGTATGTATGGCTTTTACTTTAGTAAATAAAATCAACAATGACCAAATCAATAGATAGAATAGTTCTTACTATTATTTTTGCTGTTGTAATAATTTCTGCAGTGGCACAAACTACTTTTATTGAAAGTACAGCAGTTAATAATATAGCTGTTGTAAATAGACATGCTTTGGCTGTTAGAAATAATAGAGAAATAGTAAAAACACATTTTCAATCCTCATATGAAAACTCTACACTGATTATGTTTGTGAATAATAGTAGAGGAAATGTGCCAAATCAAACTTTTAATTCAGAAAGTATTGCCTACAGATTTAATTCTGAAGGAGCTAGAATGTTAGATGTTTTTAGTGAAATTCTTCAAAAATATGGGGATGTTTTTTTTACGCCTGTTGCCAAAAAATCAGAGAGACAAGACTTATTCTATAATACACAAACTTTAATACCTAAAGTTTGTGTAGGTATTTACAGAGTGTTTATAAATAAAGAAGAGATAATAAAAAATTCATAAACTGCCCCAGATTCAATTCCAAATAATAGAAATTAAGAAATGAAAAAACAATATAGTCAACCAACCAACAAATTAAAAAATGCAGTCAAGTTGAAAAAATGGACAGCTATACTGTTGTTTTTTGTTGCTAGTTTTGTTAGTGCTCAAATTGACAATAGTGATTTTAGAGTAAATTTATCTCCTGAAGATTTAGGGGTTTGTGAAGCAAGTAATAACTCAAACGAAATTGTAACTATAACAGCAAAAAAGAACAATAGATTGCATAATTTTAGTATTGAATTTACACTTCCCATTGGCGTTGAATACGTTCCAGGTACAATTGCCTTAACTCAAAACCTTGGAGCTTACGCAATTACTTATGTAGCCTCATCTTCTTTAACAAGTCCTGAATTTGAAATTAGAAACCTTAATGGAGGAGGTACTGATGAAAATTGGAGTTTAGGAGATAAGGTTATTTTTAGTTTTCAACGAACTGCAGATTGTCCTGCGGTTAACTTTAAAGAAGCTGAAGGAGCCTTCAAAGATAGACATGAGATTAATTATCTAGACAATAGTATATCTAAATCTGCTCAAGATTTTGATGATAGTATTTCTTCATATGATTTGTTATCAGCCTCTTTAAGTGTGTTGGATATTAATCCCATTAATGCATTATTAAGTAGTACAGGAGCACCAGTTTATTTTACAAGACCTGTTGAGGTTGTACAAGGGGGTAATGGAAATATTCAACAATATCATCATGAAATTTTTGTTCACCCAGGAGTTTCTAATTATCAATTTTTATTTAATGGTGCAGTACAAATACCAACAAGTACCATTGTTGATGCAATTACTAATATAACCACATTAATATATGATATTGATCTAACTCAAGCACCTTTTAATGTCGCTACAGCAAACGAAAATGGAAATCAGTTATTTGAAAATGGAGAAACTTTAAATTTTGAAGAAAAATTTATTGTCATTAGTTGTGATAATGTCAATGTTTTTCATGATGTATATTGGGGTTGTAGTAATGCAGAATGTCAAAAAAGCGGATTAAAAGCTGGGGCCATTCTATTAAGAGATCAATTTCCTAATTTGGAATTAACACAATTAGAAGGTGATAATGATATTTGTGCTACAAATCATTTTAGAGTGAAGATAGAAAACACAGCTGTAGGTGTAGGAACAATGGCGAAAGATGTGTATATTAACATTGGTTTAGGGCACAATAATTCTATTTTAACCAGCTATAATTCAAATCCTTTTTGGGCATACGATTATCAAAACACAAGATCATTAAGTAATGTGCGTTTTACCAATGGGCCTGCTGTAATACCAACATTTGATAATCCTTCAACATTGTATCCTACTAGAGGTTCTGGAAATACTTTAGCTATACCACCAAATTTTTTAACAGTTGATCCAGACGGTCCAGGTGTTGGGCTTGAGGATTTAGATGGTGATAGTTTTTATGATGATTTGGCCCCAGGAGAATCAACGATTATAGAATTAGATATTGATTACAACCCACGTTCCAATTGTGGTACAGGAAGATATGATTATATTGGTTGGGAGCATTTATATTTTGATGTAAATATTAAAAACCAATGTTTAGAGCCAAAAGATGCCAAGCGATTAGATTTTGGTTATAGAAACTTGATACGAGATTATTTAAGAACTACTGAGATAGCTGGTGATAAAGATGTATCTGATGGTGATTCTTTTGAGTTAACTATTGCACCAGCCATGTACAGCAGTATCTCATTGAATGGGCATAATGCATTGTCTTCAAATGCTGATAGTGAATTTACGGTATCTATTAATGTACCTAGTGGAGTAACCTTAGATGCCGCAAATGTAAATGCAGGTTTGTTTAGTCAAACAGGTAATACAATTACTTATTCAACTACAAATTTACATAACTATCCCCTAATTCTTGCTAATGTCTTTCAGTCTGGGATTTTAAAATTTCCATTAAAATTTGATTGTGCAGCATATATAGCTAACAATGACTCTAATGTCTTTACAGTTGGGTATACGACCAATTTAAGATTGAGAGATGGTAATGGTAATTTATGTTTTAATGAAGATATTCACTGTGGAAATTTTGAAACTGTTACAACTCATGATTGTTTTCCTAGATGTGATGGTCCAAGAATAACAAATTTTGATGCCGATAGAACTTCTGCAGGTTGGACTGACAATACGCAAAATACCAGAGTTGATTTATCTCAAGCTGATGCGAATGGTTATGCATTACATAACTATTTGGCTGGTGATACTATGAGAATAAAGACAAAAGCAATTATAAATAACTATACAACTGACAACCAGTTTTTCGAAATAAAGTATTCAACTATAGGTAACGCACTTGGTGCAAGTACAATTGAGTATTTAGATGGAACTATTAATGTTTACGATAGCTCTTCAGGAACAACAACAGCAGTACAAGTATTAACAAGCATACCTGTGGTAACAAGTTCAGGTGATACACATACGGCAAAATTTGATTTAAGTTCCTATAAAAATTTATATGATAATGTTTTATTTGATAGTGCTGATTCTATTTTCATGTCCTTGAATTATAGGTTTAATATGAATCAAACAAGTTCGAATTTACATAAACTTACCAATTTTAGAGGGGAGTTTTATGCAATCGATAATTTAAATAATAAAGTCTCTTGTGACACCTATGGGTCTGAAGCATCTGTTTTAAGAGTAACAAGAGGTTTTGGTGCAAATCTTTATCGTTTTAAAAATTGCGAGGATGGTGTCTTAAGAGTTTATTCAACAGAACGTTCAAATGCAGGAGATTTATTCTCTAATGAATATAGACCGCCTTTTGGTTTAGAGAGTGTGACAGCAATTTTACCACAAGGGTTTACCTTTACAGGCAGAGCAGAAATATTAAATAATCAAGGGAATTTTACTATTGCAAATAACGGTATAACTTTCTCACAAGTGGGTAACGCCATTACATTAACGCCAACAGCAAATTTTAGAAATGGTGATCAAACAAATACCTATTATCCTAGAGCTTCTTTTTGGGTAAAAGGTTCTTGTACTTCAGATGAAGATGGGCTTGTTAATTATGAAACTAACTATAAAGATTTTCATTATGGAGCAAATGTTATAGAACCAACGAAAAATACAAGTAGAGCTTTAGAGTATACAAAACCTAACTTTACCATACAACCTATAAATTCTCCAATTACAGATGGTGTAAATACCATTGCAAATTTTGAAGGGAGTATTGTTAATACATCATCTGGGACTGGATCAATTGATTACAATTGGATTCGTGTTTCGCAAAATCCAAATATTACAATCCTAGGAGCTTATGATATTACAGGGGGAGCTTCCATAGCTTTAAATATAGTACAAGCTGGCGGTGTTACATGGGTAGAAGTAGGTGCAATTGCAAACGGTTCTTCAAAAGATATAAGAATTCAAGCGACCTATAGTTCATGTACAGATCAATTTATCGATTTTTCTCATGGTTGGAGTTGTGATGCTTATCCAACACAACAAGAATATGTAAATCTAACAAATCAATGTTATGAGAATATAGTTCAATTGCAGTTATCTCCAAGAAGTTCTAAAGTACAACTAGAAATAACAGACCAACCTACTACCCGTATAGATATGTGTGATGCTTTTCATATCAAAGTAAAAGTAAATAGTGCACAGTTGGCAAAATTACTAAATCCAAGAGTTGAATTTACTATACCTTCTGGACTCTCGTCATTAGATATATTATCTGTCAAAGTAAAATATCCATATAATGCGGTAGGAACAGAAAATGCAGTGTATACAACGACAGGCAATACATTGAAGATTGATTTATTAGGACATAGTGTTATAAACGCCTTAGGAGGTATTCCAGGAACTAACGATGCGTTGACGGTAGTAGATAGACAGGTAGAACTAGATTTTGAATTAAAAACAACTTGTGATTATATTTCAGGAACTCCTTTACTTTTTAAAGTGTTTGCAGACAAACCTTGTGGAGAACCTGCAGAAGGAAACGGATCATTACTGTATTCTAATGATATAAATATCAATGGTGTTGTACAGCCTTATGATGCCTTTTCAGCAATTTTACTTCCTAATGAATTAGATGCCAATGGTGCTCATATAGATGGGTGTAATACTACTGAAACAGTTCATATAACAACTACATTTTCTAATATTGCAGGTCAATCTGCAACACAAACAGATGTGAATGATTTTGGTAGAGTTACTATTCCAACAAATTTAAGTTACGTTAATGGAACATTTGCATCACCTGATGGAATCACTTTAGTTTCGTCTACAGCAAATGAATTGGTAATTAACTATCCACAAGGACTTACAAATTTACAATCAGCTGATTTTTCTTTTGATATCCAAACAGCAATTAGTGGATGTGCTATAGATGCAAATTTTACAATCATTAATTATATAGAAACTGGAGGTTTAACTTGTGGTGCAGCTTCTTGTGTAAATTCTATTGTAACTACAGGTTCATCAACAGAATTATTAGATATAATAAAACCAGATTTGGTAGATGCAGGAGGGTCAAGTGCATCTATAACTTCTTTCAATGCAAACAATAATTATAGCTTTACTATAAATTTAATCAATAATGGAGTTGATGCTCCAAGCGGATATATATACGATATTTATTGTGCTGATAATGCAGGAAACCCTACAGGAGCATCTATGCATTCAGGAACAATTTCTCAAGCTGTAGCTGCAGGTGCCACGATAACAAAGAACATCAATTTTACCTCAAATACAATATGTAGTATTGCTGATGGAATGGTGTTTGTAATGAATCCTTCGGTAACACAATGTATGTGCGATGTGTTACAATTACACATGCCTTTAAATGCAGCTGCGGTTGATGCAATAGATGATGCGTTTTCAACCAATTTAAATACAGCAGTCTCAGGTGATATTTTTGTTGATAATGGTAATGGTCAAGATGTGTTAGGCGTTACACCAACTACAGTGACTGCAAATACCAATCCCTCTAATGGTACATTAGTTATTAATATTGATGGAACTTTTACTTACACACCTAATACCAATTTTGCTGGTACAGATAGTTTTACCTATACCATTACAGATAGTTTTGGACAAACGGATACGGCTACCGTAACCATTACGATAATAGGTGCAGATTTAAGCTTAAGAAAAACAGTCAGTAATGCCTCTCCAAATCAAGGAGAAACAATCACTTTTACATTGAGAGTAAGCAATGCAGGTCCTTCGGTAACTTCAGATATTACAGTCTCAGATGTAATCCCTAATGATTTTATATATACACATCCAAATTTTAATACAACTCAAGGTGTTGTTACTTATAATGTCGGTACAAGAGAATTAGAATGGGATTTAGGGGTGTATGTATTAGCGTCAGGTAGTACTGTAACTTTAGAATATACCGTTACAGTTAATGTGTGTGGCGAATATACTAATCAGGCTCAAATAACAAATAGTTCATTACCAGATCCAGATTCAACACCAA
>JAMONB010000296.1 GCA_027066745.1 Flavobacteriaceae bacterium | reverse complement strand
GTAGAATTTAGCAAGTCTAATTAGTTGCTCTTTGGTTGGTTTTCTTTCATTTTTTTCAAATTTGCTTATCAAAGATTGATCAATATCAACTTCTGCTGATACTTTTCGTAAAATCATATCTTTTTCTTCTCGTGCAATTTTTAAAATATTCCCTAATGATTTCATTGGACAAATTAATTTTAGACTAATATTGTCCAAAAGTAAATGTTTTTTTTGAATTGCAAATGTTTTGGGTGGAAAATTTTACTCTTTTATTTTTTTGCGTTGGAATTGAGTGTTGGCAAAAAATAAATGTGTAAAATATGCGGTTGGATTTTGTTTTTTAGCACGATTTTTTTTCGTTCTGGGCTTGTTGGTAACGTTTAAGCTAAAATGAGTTTCAATTCATGTTTAGCGACTGATAAACGAAATTAGTCTTTTTTAATGAAAAAGTCAAGTGTATGTTGGGTATGTGAAAAGTCTCTTCAGGTGTAGTTAAAGAGGTTTAAAAATTTAAATCTGTAACTTCTATTTAATAAGTTTTTTCAAAATTTTTAAAGATTTAAGTTTCTTTGATAAAATTAATGCTAATAAACCAATTAAAATAAAACTGATTGCTTGAACCCCTATAGAATAAATTATTGAGATAAGAATTGTATATCCTTTATCATAAAAGTAAACACCTACCGCAACAGAAATAAAAAGCCATACTATAGAAAAAAACACGAATAAAACCCCCATTAAACCCATAATTAACATGTAAAGTTTAAAGTCTTTTTTTATTGTTATAATAATCTCATCTTTTAAATAATCAGCAACTATTTTAAATGGTGTCTTTAAAATATTTAAAAATAACTGCATTAATAAATAAAATATTTTTTTAATCCCTGCTCTGTTAGAATTATCTTCGATTTCTATTTTACCCCCTATTTCTGAATTATCAACTTTATTCAATATATCGTTAATTAATTTTTCTAATCTATTTAAAATATCTTTTGATTTCATTTTACATTAAGTTCTTGAGTGCAGTGTGTTGAGTCCGCAATTAAATTGTTTAGCTAAAATGAGTTACAATTTCTATTTAGCGACTGATAAACGAAATTAGTCTTTTTTACTGATAATGTCAAGTGTATGTTAGGTATGTAAAAAGCCTCTTCAGGTTTAGCTGAAGAGGCTTAAAAATTTTAATCTGTAATGATATAAATATTACTCTTCTAAAAAAGGATATTTATAATCTGTTGGAGGTACAAAAGTTTCTTTAATAGTACGGTTGCTCACCCAACGTAATAAATTCCATACAGAGCCAGCTTTGTCATTAGTTCCTGAACCTCTAGCACCACCAAAAGGTTGTTGACCAACTACAGCACCCGTAGGTTTGTCATTGATATAGAAATTTCCTGCAGCATTTTCTAAGGCATTACAAGCGTAATCAATAATGTACCTGTCACTACTAAAAATGGCACCAGTTAAGGCATATTCAGAGGTTTCATCAACTAAGGTTAAAGAAGCTTTCCAATCGGCATCATCATAGACATAAATGGTAATTACAGGGCCAAATAATTCTGTACACATAGTGGCGTATTTAGCATCTTTTGCTAAAATAACGGTAGGTTCTATAAAATATCCTTTTGATTTGTCATGGTTACCACCAACGATAATTTCAGCAGCTGCATCCGCTTTAGCTTGATCTATATAGCTTGAAATCTTATCAAAAGAAGCTTCGTGAATTACGGCATTTACAAAATTTGAAGTGTCTTCAGGACTTCCCATTTTTATAGATTCTACTTGTTCAATTACATGTTTTTTAACAGTTGTCCAAAGGCTTTTAGGAATATAAGCTCTTGAAGCTGCTGAACATTTTTGTCCTTGATATTCAAAGGCTCCTCTAGTAATTGCTGTAGCAACTTGTTGAGCATTTGATGAGGCGTGAGCCCAAATAAAATCTTTACCACCAGTTTCACCAACAATTCTTGGGTAGGTTTTGTATTTATTAATGTTTTCACCAATTTGTTTCCATAAGATTTTGAAAACATTTGTAGAGCCCGTGAAGTGCAATCCTGAAAAATCAGGGTGGTTTAAAATGGTATTGCTAATCATTACAGGGTCACCGTAAACAACATTAATAACGCCATCTGGTAAACCAGCTTCTTTAAATAAGTCTACTATTATTTTGGCAGAATATACTTGGCTGTCTGAAGGTTTCCAAACACAAACATTACCCATCATTACAGGTGCTGCACATAAATTTGCAGCAATAGAAGTAAAGTTAAAAGGTGTAATTGCATAAGTAAAGCCTTCTAAAGCACGGTATTCCATTCTATTCCAGATACCAGGACTAGAAATGGGCTGATTTGCATAAATTTCAGTCATAAATTCGACATTAAATCTAAAGAAATCTATCATTTCACATGCAGCATCAATTTCTGCTTGCATTACGTTTTTTGATTGAGCAATCATGGTTGCAGCATTCATTTTAGCACGATATGGTCCTGCTAATAATTCTGCAGCTTTAATGAATATAGCAGCTCGGTGTTCCCATGGTGTTTTTGACCATTTTTCACGAGCTTCTAAAGCATTAGAAATTGCAAGTTCAACATGCTTTTTTTCTGCTTTATGATATTGCCCAACGGTATGTTTATGATCGTGTGGAGGATGTATAGAAACGGTGTCTCCTGTTTTAATTTCTTTGCCACCGATGTAAAAAGGAATGTCAATATTTTCATTGTACATCTTTTTGTAAGTTGCCAATAATTCTTTTCGTTCAGAACTATTGGGTGCGTATGATTTTACGGGTTCGTTTATTGCTTTGGGTACATTAAAAAATCCTGTTGCCATTTGATTAAATTTTTATTTAATTATAGTAAATTTGTAGGAACAAAGCTACAATATATTTAAGACCATTGCAAAATCTCTTTTAGTGAAAAAGTACAATGTTCTAGAAAAAAATAATCCACAGAAAACTACTATTTTTTGGGGACTTAATTTTTTTGAAAAGAAAGTAATTTAAAGCTAAAAAGGGTTTGTGTATTCTGTTTTGTCTAATATTGCAACAGTCTTAAATTTGTAAAATTTTTAGTATTGTTTTGTCAAACAATTAAACATTTTTTATGTGTACAGTAACTTATCTTCCTTTAGGGAAAAATGACTTTATTTTAACGTCAAGTAGAGATGTTCCGTTTTCACGAGAGAAAGCTTTACATCCTAAAAAATATATAGAAGATGGTGTTGAATTAACATATCCTAAAGATGGAAAAGCTGGAGGAACTTGGATAGGTACTAGCTCTAAAAACAGGTTAATTTGTTTGTTAAACGGTGGGTTTATATATCACACTTCAAGAACATCCTATAAAAAAAGTAGAGGCATCATTGTAAAAGAGTTGCTTAGAGCTAATGATATTCGTAAAGGCCTAGATGAAATTGATTTAAAAGGTGTTGAGCAATTTACATTAGCTATTGTCGATTGGAGTGTCACACTTGAATTGATTGAGTTTGTTTGGGATGGAAAGCAAAAGCATTTTAAAGAAATAGCACAAGAACCTTATATATGGTCGTCTTCAACGTTGTATGATGAAAGTGTAAAACAATTGCGAAAAGATTGGTTTTTAGATTGGCAACAGAAACATAAGTTTACAAGTGAACATATTTTAAATTTTCATAATACTGCAGGTGTTGGAGATACAAATATTGATGTGATGATGAATAGAAAAATTGGAGGAACTGTAAGTATTACCTCAATAAAAAAAGAAAATGGCAAGGTTGTTGTCTATTATAAGGAAATATAGAATATCATTTTAACCCCATTTTTCAGGATTGTAATTTTCACGGTTTTCAGGGGGTGTTGCTTTTGTAACAGAAGATAACTTTGTACTGTTGAAAATAAATTCAATATAAATTGAATGAGATTTACTTATAACAATAAGATAAAATCAGATAATTTATTTAAGATAAGTGCGTTATATTCAGTATTCTTGTGAATAATTTATAACTATGTTTAAAAAAGGAATAACTATTGTTTTATTAGGGTTTTTACTACTGCTGACAGGCTGTTTTGAAATTATTGAAGAAGTAACGTTGAATAATGATGGTTCAGGGGATGTTACCTTGACCTTAAATTTAAGTAGAAGTAAAACCAAAATTAATTCAATAATGCTATTAGATAGTGTTAATAATTACAGAGTGCCCTCAGAAGTAGAGGTTAAAAAGCATTTTGCTGAAATTGTAAAAACTGTTAAAAATACAAACGGAATTACCAATGTGAGTAATACCATAGATATGGAAGAATTTATCTTTACACTCTCATGTAGTTTTGATAATGTTGATGCCTTGAATACGGTAATTTCAAATTTTAGCTCAAAAAAAGAAGCACAAAGAATCAAAAATCATAAACATTTTGCTTTTGATAAGGCGACTCAAACATTTACAAGAAGTTATCATTATGATGTAGCCAAAGAAATTAAAAATACAAATATGGAGGATAGAAAAGTTTTTGAAACAGCTTCAATTAGAAGTATTTACCGTTTTTCAAAACCAATAGTATCTTCAGAAAATAAGATGGCTAAAATTTCTGGAAGTAAAAAAGCAATTATGTTAAAGGTCTCTGCACAAGATATTATCAAAAATAGAAATTCAATAAAAAATAAGATAAAATTAGAAAACTAAAATCTGAATATATAATTTCATTACAAAATTTGGCTTAATCCAAGAAGTCACAGTTCTTATTTATAACGAATAAAAGGTAATTTGAAACAAATATAAATTAGATAATGACAGATATAAATTATTTGCCAACTCTAACTAAGATAAAGACTAATTTTACACAATAAAACATAAAAATAAATCAAACCTCAATAATGAAGAAAATTATTTTAACCCTAGCCTTAATTGCAACAACAATAAGTTTTTCGCAATCTTTAGAAAGTAAAATACCAAGCAGTACAAAAGTTGTGGTTACTGTTGATGGTGGTCGTTTACTAGAATTAATGCCACTTACAGAATTTGAAAGCTATTCTGTAATTAAAAAGATGATTGAAGAAGTTCATAAGGGTAAGCCACATATTAATGGAGTTGCTGATTTAGGCTTTGATATAAATTCTGATGCTTTTTATTTTTATCAACCAACGGATAGTATTACTTATCATGTGGGATTGATAAAGCTTAAAAATAGAGCCGCTTTTGAAAAATTATTAGATACTTCTGCTCAAAAAATGGTGGTAAGAAATGGAAATGTGAGTCAATATTCTGAAGATTCAGATTTAAATATGATGTGGAATGATAATATTTTGATTCTATCAGGGGGAATGTCATCTTATTCATATTTCTCTGCTAATAGAGAAAGGTTTGAAGCACAGGCGTTAGATGAAGATGAAGGGTTTTATGAAATTAAGAGAAGAGTTGCTACTGCATGGGCTACTGATTATGCTAAGCAATTATTTAACTATAATGGAGCTTCAATACGGTCCAATCAAAGTTATTTAAAATCTAAAGACAGTAAATCTTCTGCAACGTTATGGGTTAGTAATTACGGTGGTATGATAAATGATATGATGAAATCTAGTATGTATTATGCATTTGGTAATTCAGATTTAGTACATAGAAATAGAATGGGCTTTGGTTCAATGGTTGCACAATTGTATTTTGAAGAAGATAAGGCTAGAATGACTTCAAAATTAGAAATTAATGATAAATGGGCTAAAACGTTTAAAAATATATATGCTTCAAAATTAGATAAATCATTTTTTAAGTATTTTAATGAAAAAGATGTGTTGTCTTATGCAAGTTTTGCGATGAATACAGAAGCTCTTTTAGATGAATACCCAAGACTAATGTCAGAAGTTTACGGAGGGATGTTACCTGAATATGAAGAGGAAACTTCTGTTGTTGCTGAATTGTTTTCAGTGATTGTAGACGAAGAGGCTGTTGCCGAGTTAGTTACTGGAGATATGCTGTTTATTTTAAATGATATTATTGAAAAAGATATTGCTTATACTACATATGAGTATGATGATGATTATAATGAAACAGAGGTTAAGAAAACAAAGAAAGAGGCAAGTCCTGATTTTACAATAATTATAGGTTCAGAAAATGAAAAATTATTATTTAGATTGATAAAATTAGGAGTAAAACATGAAGCTTTTGAGACAAAGAAAAATTACTATAAATTAAATTTACCAAGTAAAACTCCATTTGATTTGTTTGCTGTTATAAAAGACGAAAAGATTTTTCTAACGACTTCAGAAAAAAGATTGACAGCTATTATTAGTAATAGAATTGTTTCAAATAGCGGTGCTCATAAAAAATTAATTCGTAAAAATGCTTCTGTATTTTATATGGATATAGATAAGTTAATTAGTAAAATACCTGAATCTGAATTGAGTAAAAGTGAAAAGGAATTTGCAAATTATGCAAAAAATAATCTAAAAGATGCATATATTACAGGTAAGATGAAAGGAAATGTTCTTTACTCTGAATTTATTATAGAAACTGAAAAGAATCGTAAGAATTCACTAAAAGTACTATTAAATTTTCTTGAGTTTATAGACTAATCATGAAGAAAAAAATTCTTTATACCTTAATTGGCTTGGCAGTGCTTTTGCTGTTGATCTATATGTTAAGGTATAATCAATCACAAATTTTTAAAAATAGAGTTCCTCAAAGTGCGACAAAGGTTGTTAATGTAAATTTAAGGCAGATTGAGAATGACTTGTTATTCGACTTTTTAGCACACCCGATTATATATTTAAAATCTAGACGTAGAAAAAAGGATAGCATTAAGAAAAATAAATTTCCATTTATCAATGGTATTGAAATTCCTAAAAATGTATTGTTTTTTTCAAATGCAACTACATTTGATAGGCATTGGTTTAGTAGTGTCTTTAAGGTAAAAGACAAAGAAAAGCTAACGCACTATTTTTTACAGGAAAAGTTTGTTAAAAGCAGTAAAAATGGTGTTGAGTTTTATAGTAAAGGGATTTTGGTGTTGGCAATTAATGGTGAGAAGCTGTTACATGTAATTAAACGCTCAAGTCAAGCTGATATTTCTAAAATTGTAGCAGTTGTTTTTAATGAAACAACATTTTTATCTCAAGAATCAATATTGTTAAAACCTATAATTACAAATGAAAGTGATATTAGTTTTTCTTCAAAAGAGGGTGGTTTTTTAGAAGCTAATTTTAAAGAGGGTCTTTTTGAAGTTACGGGAAATTTAGCATCTGATTTTTTTATAAATAATACTTCTCCTGAAATAGTTGGAGGTCCAATAAGTTTCTTTACCGCTAAAATTAATAAAGACAATTTACAGTTTAAAGAATTTGTAAAAAAAGGGACAGTTAAGTTTGATGAAATTACTCATTTGTCTTTAGATTCTATTGTCAATAAATGGAATGGAAAAGTTTCTTTGAATTTAGCCTCTATAGAGCATACAATAGATACGATTGTGACTTATGAATTTGACGATGATTTTAATAAAGTTAAAAAAATAGCAACTCAAGAAAAGGTAATTCCTGCTTTAAACCTTAAGTTTGGTAATGAAGAGCAGTCAGATTTATCGGAGTATTTTTGGCGAAAAAATGCCATTCAAGTGCATGATGGTGATACGCTATTTACAGCAGTACCTGTGTATAAATTTATTGCAGTAAATACTAAGGATAATTTAGAACTGTCAGTTGCCAAAAAACAAATTAATAAAGGTTCTAAAAAGACAATTTCTAAGTTGAATTTTTATTTTGATATAGAGAAATACTTACAAAAACCATTAGATTTTCCTTTAAATAAAGAGCAAATTAAGGCTCTTAGCTTGATAAAAACAACTTCAATAAATTGGTCAAATGAGAATCAATTTTCTTTAAAAATAGCATTAAAAGATGTTGATAGAAACTTCTTAGGGCAGTTGATAAAACATTAGACCTTCGGTTAAAGAGCAAAGGCTAAAAATGAAATGAGTACACCTCCTAATATAGAAAGTATAAGAAATACAAAATTTAACAACAAGAATTTAATAATGGTTTTAAATCTTTTTTGTTTGTAGAAATTTCGTAAAGATTTGTAGAGGTAAAAAAGAAAAATTAATGAAAAGACCCCTTTTCCAATATCAGTATTGAGTGTTCTATCAAAAAGTATAAAAACAATAAGAAGTATAAAAAACACAGTTTGTACATTAAAAACAAAGACCAAATGTTCTGTATAATTCTTTTTACCTCTAATATACAACAGTGAAAGAAACAAAGTAAAAATAGGGAGCATAAAGAATAATGCTATCGATATTTTAGAAACAATACGGTCAAAATAAGATCTCCTGAAATTAGAATCGTTTTTAAATGTATTAAAATCTTGTGCTTTATTATAATAGAAAACATTCCATCTAGTTTTTTCTTGCCCCATATTATCAAGAGCTTCTGTTACTGATGTTTTAGGATGCTTTTCATTATACCTAATATAGACGTTAATTTTTTTATTAATTTTCTGATCATGATTATCATTCAACAGTTCCTTCTCAATTGAAAATTTAGTTTTATTTGGTAATGAATAATTTGTTTTGGCAGCCTTTAAAACGGTTTTTAAATGCTCAATGGCATCTTGTTTTAATTCTAGAAGCTGCATTTTTTTCTCCCAGCTGTTTGAATTATTTTTATTATATGAATCTGAAATAAATGATAATGTAGGTTTGTAAATAAGGTCAAATACAGAGTCTTTTTGTTTTA
>JAMONB010000295.1 GCA_027066745.1 Flavobacteriaceae bacterium | reverse complement strand
CAAACTACAGAAAGCCGTAAAAAACACAGGAATTAAGAAGGTAGCTATTGCTGGTGGTGTTTCTGCAAATTCAGAAATTAGGAAAGTGTTGATTGAAACTGAAAAAAAACTAGGTTGGGAAACTTACATCCCTAAATTGGAATATACCACTGACAATGCTGCTATGATTGGTATTGTTGGATATTATAAGTTTTTAGACCAACAATTTGAAGATTTGTCTGTAGTCGCAAATGCTAGGATGAAGTTTTGAATGGTTGTGCATCTTCTGTGCTAAATAAAAAATTTCTTGAAACCAACTATCCCCGAGGCAAGCCACAGGGGTATTTCGCTGGTTTCATACCCAGTCAAGCTGGGCACAAGCTTTGACCTTAGGGTCAAAAATCGAAATTTGGTATTTTTCCTCACCCGAAACTGCAAAAAGGCAGTTTCGACCTCTCCCAAGGAGAGGTGAATCGGAAACCTCGAGGCCTTCTTCCTCCGAAATGGCTACATGAAGGCGTGACAGAGCCTAGAGGAATTCTTTTCGATTAAAAAGACACTAATTTTCGGTTAAACACCGTTAACGATAACAATTGGTTTAAATATTTTCTTAAACCTTTGTGGAAATTCATCATTTAAATACACTTGTTTACTTGTAAATGGATGTATAAAACGCAACGAATAGGCATGTAAATACAAGCCTTTACCAGTTAAAATTAAATTTTCAACGCCATAGGTTGCATCTCCTAATATCGGATTATCGATACTGGCCAAGTGTTTACGCAATTGATGCCTTCTACCAGTTTGAAGTTTTAATTTTACCAAGTTAAGTTTACCAAATCTATTTGAGGAAACAGATTCGATTAATCTATAATTCGATTGCGATTTCTTACCGTCAATTTCTGAAGTGATTTCTCCCCGATTGCTCATTTCACCAATAGTAACTGCATAATATATTTTCTCAACCTTTTTGTCTTCAAACATTCTATTTAAAGCACGAATACTACTAGTGGTTTTTCCAACCAATAAAACACCTGTAGTTGCATAATCTAATCGATGAACTGGCTGGGGTTTTGTAGCGTCAGGAAGATTACTCCATTGCATATTTTGAACCAAGGCATTGGCAATAGTTTTAAAACGATTACCACTGACCAAAATACCAGCAGGTTTATGAATCACAGCTAAATAATCATCTTCAAATAAAACTTTAAGTTGAAATATTAGTTTTTTATTCTGACTGGTTTCTTTTGGAACGGATATACTTATGCACTCACCTCCATTTATTAAAGTCGCCGAAGTCGCAATACTATCATTAACCCTTATCCACTTTTTCTTTAGTGCTTTTTTTAGTGCTGACTTTGTTAAAGCTGTCATAAAAACACCAACACCATATTCCTGTAGTCGAATTGGAGAAAGTATCTTGGGAACAATATGTGTTTCGGTTGGATTGATTCTATTTTAACTGTTTATACATTAAGTATTAGAGGTTTATAAACTCTTCTTAACCAATGACTAATATGCTTTTTTGAGCGTGTTTTTTATTCAATTCTCTTGAATTCTAATAATTTAGTATTTTTAAATCCTGCTGGAAAAATCACAAAAATTGCCCCAAATTCGTGCCTTATTCTTTCTATAAAAATTGAATTATCTTTTAGTATAATTCGTTTTTTATCGTTTATAAAAGTTCCAAAAACATAAGGCAAACCTGAAATACTTAAATTTTGCTTTACATAGAATATCCCTTTTTTAAACTTACCTTTAATTATCTCATTTTTCATTTCTACATCGTTTTGATAAATAATTAGTTTTAGTTCTTTTTCATTTATCAGCTTTAATTCTGCAAAATATTTGTTGTTAGGGTCTAAATCAAGTTTGGATTTCTCTGAATTCCACCAAACTCCAACAAGATTTTCATAAATATTACTTTTTCTTAAAGAATCAGTATAGATACTGTATTTTCCGTCTATCTTTTTAAATTCAGAGTAAGAATTTATTGAAGTTACATCCTTCGAAAAACTAGCACAACTTGAAATTGTCAAGATAAAAACTATAAAAACTGCAATATTGATTATTCTACATCTCATTTTTCAAATGTCTAGTCCTAAAACACAACTACAGTTTAAAATTAATTTTTAAGCTACTTTTCTGTATACTGAATTTTATTTTGCAACCCAAAGATAGGTGTAATCTTTCATTATTTCTAGATTCAATAATTTAATTTGTAAATAGATGTCGATTGTTTTTCAATGAGTATTTTTGGCATTAATCTCATTATATTATTTCGCAAAAATATTCCAAATCTATTTTCTAAGTGTGCCATTTTTCCAACTGTCCAACTTGTTTTTACAATTTTTTTAGCATCCTTTTTTCTTATTTTCTCAAGTTTGTAAAATGCGGTTTGTATGTTTTTTTCAGTTGATAAACATGCTGCAATTACATATGCACTTTCAATGGCTTGACAAGCACCTTGTCCCATATTTGGTGTTGTTGCGTGTGATGCATCTCCAATTAAACATACATTTTTGTAATACCAACTTGAAATTGGCTTTAAGTCTATCATTTCATTGAAAATGATATCGTTATTCTCTGTTTTTGATATTATTTTTTTTATTAACGGGCTAAAATTTGAAAATAATTCTTCTAAATTAATATTAGAAAATTCCTTTTCGTAGTCAGTTTTATAATTAGCAAGTGCATACCAATAAACTTCATTTTCATTAATGTGAACAAAACCAAAACGTTTCCCTTTTCCCCATAATTCATTTAATTCAGTTTGATACTTCTTTGGAATATCTATTTTTACAATTCCTCTCCAACATGCTTGTTTCGCTATTCTCAGTTCTGTATTGTCAAATATTGATTTTCTTACAACAGAGTGAATGCCATCTGCACCAATTAATATATTTGAAGTATATGCTGTTCCGTCTTCAAAAATAAAATTGACTTCATCATTTGTCTGACTTAATGATTTTAACTTTTTGTTTAAGTGAATTTTAACTCCATTTAATTTGTTTAACAAAATAGTATGCAAAGTTGCTCTATGAATTGCAAAAGTTTTAGCCTTAAATTCTCTTTCTGCATTTACTAAATTCACTTTAGTAATTATGTTTAGTTTTTCATCTGTTATAAGTAGTGAATCTGTGTAACTACCTAAAGATGAAATTTCTTTATAGACACCTAACCTTCTAAACACTTGCATTGCATTAATTGCTAGATTAATACCTGAACCTGCTTTTCTAAAGTCTTTTGACGCTTCAAATATTTCTACTTCAAATCCTTTTTGTTTTAAGGCTATGGCGGTTGTTAAACCTCCAATTCCTGCTCCTATTATTGAAATTTTCATTTATTAATCAATTGAATTACTATTCCGATTATGCCAATGGCTAAACAAAGTGGTGAAAATAATTTACTATCTGCTTTTGCAAATTCAGTATTCTTTATCTTCTTAAAAAATCCAACATAATTAAAGTCTCCTATAGCACGTATAATAAAAACTGAAGGAATAATCCAATATGCGTAATCTGTAACCAAAATAGGAATTGAGACATTTACAAACCCTGATTTTATAAGATACATTAACCCAAACAGAACGAATACAAGTCCAACGATTAAGGTTCCAAACTTTGGAATTGTAAGTGTGCTTGCTGTATTACCTTTTGAGGGAATTACCTTTTCTAACCCCCATACACCTCCAAAAAGCCAATAGAAATGAACGCTACCAAGCATTGTAAAAGTTAAGAATAAAATTATTGATAGAGTTGCGTTAATCATAAGTTTAGTTTTTTAATAGACACTCCATTTGTTAAATATAAATTAATAGGTCAAAGTTACTAAAAATTATGTAATTAGGTCGAGTTTACTATTTTATTTATCTTTGTTAGATGAAAAAAACCAAAGAAATAATTTTAGATACTTCATTAGAACTATTTAATTCACGTGGTTTGTCTAAAGTAACGCTTAGGACAATTGCAAAAAAAATGGGCATAAGTCAAGGGAATTTGAATTATCATTTCAAAAAGCGTGAAGATATTATTGAAACTTTGTATTTTCAGTTAGTCCAAAATATTGACAATAGCATGTTGGGTTTACAACAGTCTAAAAATGTTCTACAATTATTAGTAGACATTTCTCAAACTATAATGTCTAACTTTTTTGAGTATCGTTTTTTTCTGCTTGATTTCGTTCAAATTATGCGTGAAAACAGAAAGATTAGAACTCATTATGCCGAATTAACCATTCAAAGAGAACAACAATTCTCTATCCTTTTTAATTTATTAATTGAAAATGGTTTGATGAGAAAAGAGATTTTGCCAAATGAATATAAAAACTTGTATAAACGTTTTCAGATATTAGGTGATTTTTGGATTTCTGATGCTGTAATAAGTGATTATAAAATCACAAAAAATACAGTCTCAATTTATTCAACAATTTTGACACAGGCCATTTTCCCTTATTTAACATCAAAAGGTCAAAAGGAGTATCAGTCTATAATTTCGGGTGTTTTTTAATTTTTGATAAGGCACGTTGTTTACAAAGTTAAAGAGACGTTATTTACACCATGTTTTGACTTAACCATATTGAGACTTGTTTACCTCTAGAACTATTTTTAGTATAGAAACCTAAAATACAGTTTTCTAGATGCCTTTTCAATAAAAAAAAGATAGTAGGAGGATATTACCAAAAAAACTTAAAAATTACTTGGTTTATACGACAGTTGTTTGTTGGCGATAGTATTTTATTTAATATACTTTTCTTTTAGTGCGTCAATAATTATTTTGTGATCTTCTTCATCATGAAGTCCAGAAACAGTAATAATTGCAACCATACCTACATTTTTCACAAAAACAGGAATTGAACCACCTTTGGCTAAATACTCTTTTTCATCAAGTACAAAAGTTTTTTCTAAGGTCATATTCCCATTAATCATATCTTTTTTAACACTTAATGAGCTTTCTTCAAAATGCTTTGCCACATTGGCTTTTCTTCTTAGCCATTTATGTTTGTCAGCAGGTCATAGATTAAAATTGAACCTCTAATATTCACAGAATCAATAATTGTTTGAAATTCTGGAACAACAATTTCGCGTACTAATGCTTCATACTGCTTTTTATCAGAACTGTCCTTCTTGCTATTGCAAGAAAAGAATAGAATTAATAGTGTTACGAAATGAATTGTTTTCATCTTCTTAAATGTTCGTTAAGATACATACTTTACACAAGTTAAAGATTAGGCTTTACACTAAATTAGTTTCTAACCTTGTTGATGATTCTTTATTTCTTAATTTTGTTTCATTAAAGAAACCTAAAAATACGTTTCTATAAAATACTTTCCAAATTCCATTGCTTATAACCTGAAAAAACACCTAAAACTTAGCCCTAAAGTTGTGACAAGTGATGCAGCATCACTAAGCTGTATTCTACATTTTCAAATTCAACGATTATTAGGTAAAATAAGCTGTTTTAAGTTCTCTAAGAATAATCCTTTTTTGCCAATGTAAAATGGAAACCTCTCTTAGAAATAGACTTAAAGTAGTAATTGTAACGGAAATTTAATGGCTTGTGCAACGATTACCTTAGTTACCTACTCTTATTTTTTCATTTAGAATTTTCCATTATTGTTTTTCCATTCTGATTTTTCAGGTATTTCTTCAATGGCATCCCAATGTTCCACTATTCTTCCATTCTCTAATCTAAACAAATCGTAAAATGCTACGTGTTTTTTCAAAAACTCTCCTTCTGAAACGGATAAAACGAAATTTCCTTCTCCAAGTATTTTATGATTTTTTTCAAATTTCATTGGCATTCCTGCTTTTGCTAAATCTTCTAATGCTTTTCCAAGCCCAGTCAAATCATCATCAACATTTGGATTGTGTTGTAAGTATTTTTCTGTTGAAATATATTCAGTAATTTTATCTGGATTTATACCTAATAGAACATCATTTACAAAATTTTTCACCAATTCTTTATTTTCTGAAGTTTTATTTAGGTCTATAATATCTGTTGTTCCGTCAAATTGAGTTCTTCCTGAAACTGTTTCTTTCGTAATTTCTTGTAAATTATCCCAATGTTCTACAATTAGTCCGTCTTCAAATCGAAAAATATCAAATCCTGATTTTGGACCAAAAAAATCATATTTAGTATGTGTGATAACGTAATTTCCATCTTCAAATGCTCTAATGACTTCTACTTTTGCACTTCCTTTTGGTAAAAGACTTAAAACTTCTCCAAATCCTGCTAATCCATCACCGATTGCTAAATTATGCTGAATATATTTCTTCGGATTAATATAAGCGACTGGCTTTGTATCTCCTGTTTCAATACTTTTAAGTAGTTCAACTACCTTTTGTTTTTTACTTTTTGATTCCATTTTTACTTCTTTTTTATTTATTGATGAATGATTTTTTTGTGATGTAAAGCATGACCACATCATTGTTGATAGTGCAATACCGAATAAAATTGTTTTTACCATAATTTTCTTTTTTTACTTATGTAATTATTTATGATGCAAAAATAGATGCAAAGCAGAAATCTTAAAAGGTAACTACTCTACAAGAAATGGTAAAAATGAAACAAAATACTTTTTATTGAAGTATATTCTTGCTTATTTATGTTCTTTACGAAATAAAGACGGTGATTTTTTTTCGTTTTTCTTGAAGAATTTTGTAAAGTTTGTAGGTTCATCAAAACCTAAATCATAAGCAATCTCTGAACTTGTTAAATTTGAATTTACAAGTAATCGCTTTGCTAACAATATTACATATTCGTTTATAAATTGTTTAGCACTTTTATCAACTATTTCTCTTATTACTAAATTTAAGGTTTTAGAACTAATATTTTGTTCTACAGCATAAAAATTTACCTTTTTGTGTTCCCGAAAATTTTCTTTTAAGTCTTTTTTAAAAGCAACAAATCGTAAATAATCCGTGCTGTTTATTATCTGTTTTTCTTGGTGGTGTTGATAAATTTCAAACAAAAGAATAGATAGGTAATTTTTTAAGATTTCGTTTTTCATTATCCTGTCGGAAGAATAAACAGTTTCAATTTGTTGTAAGAGGTTTTCCAAATACTTCCTTTGTTTATTATTTAAAGATAAAAAAAGTTGTTGTTCCGCCTTTTCAAAAACATTATCAATCAGTGTATCATTATCAAAAAAGCTTGCTGTAAATAAAATGATTTTTCCTTTTGTATTGCTGATATCCTCAAAATAGTGGACTTGTTCATTGGATATTAAAAAAATATCTCCTTTGTTTATTTCAAACTCTTTAAAATCAACAAAATGTTTTCCATATGAGTTTGTAAAGTAAAACAAACCGTAAAAATCTTGTCTATGAGGTATATATAGTTTCTTTTTACTCTTTTGATAAATTGAAGTTAATTCAAACTCCATTTTTTGAGGATTATTAAACTTGTATTTTGGTATTTTTTTATTCACACTTCATTTTTTGTAGAATCTAGGTAACCTTTACTGTGAACTACAGTAAGGAGTTAAAAGTACAAATTTTTGATAACCCACGTAGGAAAAAAATTGATTTGCTAGCAAATCAGAGTAACACGTAGTCAAATTAAAAATTTGACGGGCATAGCTACAAGAAATGAATTGAGTGCTTAACAGATGAAACCCTATTGAGTTTACAGAATGTTGTGGGTATGTGCTTTATATTAATCCTATTTTTTTCATTTCCCAAAAACACTTTTCTGTCGCATTTATATCAACTGAAGCATCATGTGCTTCGTCAAAATCAACTCCAAATAGTTTTATATGTAATTCAGACAATTTAGGCCATTTATATCCGTAATTTCCAGAAATTCTGCAATAATTAGCAGAAGATTTCATAGTACATAATTTTCTTTTTCCTTCAAAGTTGCTATGAATTCTTTTTCTTAATAATTCCGCTCCAATAATTTTTTCATCAAAACTAATATTGTGTGCTACAATGAAATTTGATTTTTCTACCAATTCATTAAATTTGGCAAGCACTTCTTCAAGATTTTCACCTTCACTCATAGCCTTTTCTGTAGAGATTCCGTGAATTCTTGAAGATTCGATAGGAATACTAAAATTTTCAGGCTTAATAATGCAATCGTATGATTCAATACGGTTCCCTTCATTATTACATAAAATCCACGCAACTTGAATCATTCTTGGCCAATTATTTAAATCCGTCACAGGTGCTTTCCAATTCTTAGGTAGTCCTGTTGTTTCTGTGTCAAAAAATAGATACATATTTATTATTTTTAATATTAATCTGAGTCGGTTTTTGCATTACTCATAACGTGAGTTTGTGTAATAACTCCGTTCAATTTAGGTTAAAAATAAGCAATTTATTTGATTGTATTAAAATTTTCATCAAATGGTTTATATTGATTAAAAATGACTTTAAATTTTGATAAAACAGTCTAAATCTATCAAATAATGCTAGTAAATGAGCTTTTTACTTGCTCAATAAGGTTTTAAAGTCAAAAATGGACATGAGTATTCTAAGGTTATATCCTGTAAAAATTAAGTATACCTCACCAAGTACTTTTTCTTTTGATTTTGTGAGCGTAGACCGAAACCCCCTTTGTCTTGTCCTAAAATCCGCAGTTTTTTTTAGGAAAAAGTTATTAATATTTCGGTTAAATAAAAGATGTAATTTTACTAGAGCCTTTTCAATAAAAAAAAAGGTAATAGGAGAATATTACCAAAAAAACTTGAAAATTACTT
>JAMONB010000294.1 GCA_027066745.1 Flavobacteriaceae bacterium | reverse complement strand
TCTTGCATTGAAATAATTGTCTTTCATTGCGGACTTTCCTTGAATTTCTTTTTTAAGAAATGATTCAACGTCTTTTTTTCCTTGCTTAGGATTCATAAAATAGATAGCTGTATTTATATATTTTTGTTCGTCGGTGTCTACTTTATTTCTGACTGCTATTAATTTATTAGCAACAGGTATATTTTTTGTGTTAAAATGAGCATATAAAGCTATGGTGGTATTATATAGTTTACCATCATAATACAAATAGTTTAGCAATTCATTTTGTGTTTCAATAGGTTTTAGTTTGTAGAGGAGTTCAAAATCCGCATCTCTAGAATAAGAAACTCCGTTTGAATATAATTTATGTAAATAGGCATATGTTTTTCCCTTGTTTTTCAGATTTAAACTATCTGCCCAGTAGTTTATCACTAGTTCTGAAAACGTATTTTGATAATCATTTTTATTACGATAATAAGAGAGGTCATATTCACGTTTTTTATTGGGCAGTTTTAATGGTGCAGAAGAAATATAATTATTTGCCCATGCTGTATTTGCAGATCGAACAATAAGTTCCTCCCATCGATCAATTACATCTGTATGCTTTTCCTTTATATAAAGCACAAAATTAAGTTTGTTTTTACTTTTTAAATCAGATACAGTATACAGATAATTTCTATAGCGTGTTTTGTTTTTAGCATTTTTAAAACGAATATAATAATAGGCTAATGGTGCGTCTAATTTTTTTAAATTTGGTCTTCTAACATGATGTAATTCACTCTTTATTAAATTGTTATACATAACATATAGACTATCTTCTTTTGCCAAATACTCTTGAAATAGCACCTTGTTTTTTTTCAGCTCCTTAGCTTCCTTTTTTATAACCGTTATAAAATCAGAATTAGATTGAGCTTTAGAATTAAGCATAGAAAACATAAAGATACTTAACAATATACTTGTTTTATTATTCATAATCTTTCATTGTGTCATTTTGTGCTTTGCAAGACATGCTTAGTAGTAATATTAACATTATATTTTTCATTCTTTAAAATTTAAAAGGTGATTACAAAAATGTTTTAATGCAGCTTTATGTTTTTGGAGGGCAATTTTATGAGGATAATCTTTAGCATCAATTTGGTATTTTTCATTCTGTTTTATTACCCAATAAAAACCACTTTCCTTATTTCCAGAAACAGTTATGATTTCTATTGGATTATTCTTTTCTAATACATTGCGATACACAAAATCTTGATACTTATAATTTGGATACTTATCACCATCTACTCTCTTTTTCTTACCTTTTTTTAGAATTACCTTTTTTAATTGAGCAAAACCTTTTTTAAAATCTTCTTGGGTTGGGCATTCTATTGGTTTATTGTTAGAAATGGCACCTACTTCTAGTAATGGATCTTTTTCAATTTCATAAAATCTATCTGTAACGTCAAATACTTGTCCTGTTTTTTTGGCTACTTTTTTCCAACCAATTCCTGAACTAGTTTTATAAATTAAAAAAAAATATTTTTCCTTTTCTTCTACTGTAATATTTTGTCCTGATTGATATGAAATAGCTTTCTTTACAAAGGCTATTTTTTTAAGCTCTTCTGCGGAAGGAGTATAGTAACTGTAGTTACTACTTACTTCATCTTTATCTTCATTCACTCTACGCAATTTACTAATATCATCCTCCAATAAATTTACATAAAAACCGTAATAATGTGCTGAATGTAAAGGCACATATTTAAAGCTTTGTTCAAAATAAACTACAAAGGCTACTGAGTTTTTCAATACA
>JAMONB010000293.1 GCA_027066745.1 Flavobacteriaceae bacterium | reverse complement strand
TATTATAGCAAATATCAATCGTAATATTTTATTGAATGATATCAATATTTATGCAGATTGTTTAAATAATAAAGGTGTTTTATTATTAAGTGGTTTTTACGAAGAAGATATTCCTCTTATTGATACTGAAGCTTCAAAGTACCAGCTAAAACTAGATTCAATTATTGAAAGAAATAATTGGGTGGCTTTAAAATATAGTTTATAATTCAACTGATGTTTTTAGCTTTTAATAAGAAGTAAATATTCCTCTCTTGAGAAGCTTATGCTGAATTGATTTCAGTTGAATTAGATGAGTATTTCCTTCGAAAATAGTTAGTAATCAGAATTAGAATTTTCCTTTAGTTTAGAATTTCTTTAGAATTAAAGTTTATAATGGGTATAGAATTTTTATTCTAAACACTTATATTGTTAACTAATATTTTTTAATTATGATTAACTATTTAAAATTTTCGTTGCTAATTATTACAAGTTTATTTATTTCTTCTTGTCAACAAGAAGAAGATCTTTCTGCTGATGTACAGCAGAGCGGTACCTTAGAACAACTATCTGAAAAAGATTTCTCTTGCGTGTATTCATTTGTTGATAATAACTGGGGCCCAAATGCTTTTAGAAATAATTTTATTATCAATCAAGCACACACCGATTTTATTTACGATCAGAATAGGCGTATAGCAGGTGTGTTCGGTGTGCCAACTGTACCCTTAAGTTTTATTCATGATAATTCTTCTGGCTCAACTTTTAATGCTTTATCCTTTAGTTCTGGAAGAATTGATTTTGGTGAGGACATTTATCGTCAGGCATTATCTAAAGGCTTAATTGCACCTGTAGCCATACTAGCTCATGAAATAGGGCATCAATTACAATATCGTTATAATTTACCTACTCGGCAAGAAAATACAGCTAGAGCTATAGAATTAGAAGCTGATGGTTATGCGGGTTATTATTTGAAAAGACCAAATGGGTATAATGCAACTTGGAGTAAGGCAGGACCTGCATTTGCATTTGCATTTGATATAGGAGATTTTAGTACTTCTAGCCCAGGTCATCATGGTACGCCACGACAAAGAAGGTCTGCAACTCGTTTAGGGTGGTATTTAGGACAGTATGATTTAAGTCCAAGAAATTTTGATAATTATTTCTTCTACTATTATAATCAATATGTTTTACCAGGTAATTTAAAAATTGCAGACCAAAAAAGAAAAGGTTTAGATGCTGAAATTGATGCCTTTATTGAATCTAAATTAGTAGAATTAGTAAAATTAAGTACAGGTGAACTTAGTGCAAATGATTTTATCAACTTAGATTAATACTAGTTTAGTAATATAACAAAATTATTTATTTGAATAGTGCATTTTGAACCCAGATTATATGATAGAGAATAGAAATATATAATCTGGGTTAATAGAGGAAAAGTTAAAAAATTTCCTCTTTTTTGTTTGTATTAAACAGTTTTACTATTTTTGCAGTATTAAAATGAGTACAAAAGAAAAAATACAAGAAGATTTTGCTGTCCTAGAGCAGGAAATGTTTCAACATGAAATTGTTTTATTTAATGATGATGTCAATACTTTTGAACATGTTATTGATTCATTAATTGATGTTTGTAATCATACTTCTGAACAAGCAGAACAATGTGCATACTTAGTTCATTTTAAAGGTAAATGTGCTGTAAAAACAGGTGAATATGACGAGTTGAAGCCCCGTTGTACAAAGTTGTTAAATTTAGGACTATCAGCTGAAATAATTTAATTTTCTCCATTTTATCTTTCAAGGATTAAACTAAATTTTTCTTTAAAAATTGAATAAACCAATTTCGTTTTAGCCTCAGTTATTTATAAGAAGTTTTTAGAGTTTGACTAACTTTACAGATGTTTAAACCTAATAGTAATATTTATGAAATTTGATATGGTGATAAACATTTATATGGCTGTTATTAAGAGGGTTACTAGAGTGAATCAACTATTTTTATATATTTTTATTGTATTTTTTTTTGCATCATGTTCTAGTGATGATTTTTTAGATACTGAAAATCAAAGAGAGGAACAGAGTAATAGTGAGGCTGTTATGCAAGCAAAAAAGGTTTTACCTAGGTATTATGAGTTTATCGAAGATTTATTATCGAAAGGATATAAATTTCATAATTTCAATTATTTGGTAGAAAAAAAATTTAAGGTTGAAAACAAAACAATCATTCTTAGGCATGATGTTCATTATAGAGATATTTATAAGGCTAGACACATGATGGTGATAGATAAAGAATTGTTAGGAGAGTTTTCTGCAACTTATTTTGTTCAATACAATGATCCTAATGAAATGAATAACTCTTCTTATCAAACGGAATATTTAAATTTTATCGAAAATTGTTATTCCCTAGGCTTCGACGTACAGCCACATATTTCTTTAAATGATTTGATTAAAAAGTCGGATATTAATGATTTCTGGTCAAATCGTTATACCAAAACGGAATTAAAATTGTTATTTGAAGAAAATTATCTTATAGAAAATAACGGTACTGATAATCAAGATATTAGAATTGTAAAGTCTGATGTGTTTAGAATTGAAAGTATGTATGGTCAAATGAAAGAGATGCTAAATGATTATAATTCTATTTGGGAGCAAAACACAGGGTTGAAAGTTCAAGGCTATGCTTCACATGGTTCTCGTATCCCTATGAATTCAGTAATAAATAATGCTGTTTTACTTGATCTAATTGAGTTAGAATCTTCAGGGACATATAAGTATGGTGCTTATAATACAAAAATATTTAAAGAACTTGAATATTATTCAGATAACTCTTTGCCAGAATGGATGTATAAGGCTAACTTAGTTAATCATGATAAGATTGAAATGTTAGCTCATCCATATTTGTGGGATTAAAATTATAGACTCTTAAGTTAGTTCGTGAGTATTTTTAGAAAAGTCATTATTAAAAAGTATGAAAAAAGGAGCAAAATAAAAAATACAAGAAGATTTTGCTGTCCTAAAACAAGAAATGTTTCAACATAAAATTGTTTTATTAAATGATGGTGTCAATACTTTTGAACACGTTATTGATTCATTAATTGATGTTTGTAATCATACTTCTGAGCAAGCAGAACAATGTGCATACTTAGTTCATTTTAAAGGTAAATGTGCCGTAAAAACAGGTGAATATGACGAGTTGAAGCCTCGTTGTACAAAGTTGTTAAATTTAGGGCTATCAGCTGAAATTATTTAAGTAAAGCATCTTTTTTATCAAAGCCAATAGTTTGTAATTGAACGGAATTCTATTTCTCATCTTATGAATAATTATTGTTCTTGTTTTATGGATAAATAGGTATTATATTTGTCTGATTATAAAAATAACCTAGAAATATAAAATATTATGGCTTTTGATATTGAAATGATTAAAGGAGTTTACAGCAGAATGAAACAAAATGTTGATAAAGCTCGTGAAGTAGTAGGTAAACCTTTAACGCTTGCTGAAAAAATATTATATAACCATCTTTGGGATGCTAATTCAAATAAATCATTTATTAGAGGTAAGGATTATGTAGATTTTGCCCCAGACCGTATTGCTTGTCAAGATGCAACTGCACAAATGGCATTATTGCAATTTATGCAAGCAGGTAAAAAAGAAGTTGCCGTACCAACTACAGTACATTGTGATCATTTAATACAAGCAAAAATAGGTGCTGATAAAGATTTACAAGAAGCGATCAATACCTCAAGTGAAGTATTTAACTTCTTGGCTTCTGTTTCAAATAAATATGGTATTGGTTTTTGGAAACCAGGTGCTGGTATCATCCATCAAGTTGTGTTAGAAAATTATGCATTTCCTGGGGGGATGATGATAGGTACTGATTCACATACCGTAAATGCGGGAGGATTAGGGATGGTTGCTATTGGAGTAGGAGGAGCAGATGCTGTTGATGTAATGGCTGGTATGCCATGGGAATTAAAATTTCCTAAATTGATAGGAGTGAAGTTAACAGGTAAATTATCAGGATGGACAGCTTCTAAAGATGTGATTCTAAAAGTTGCAGGAATATTAACTGCAAAAGGAGGAACTGATTGTATCGTTGAATATTTTGGAGAAGGAGCAAAATCACTTTCAGCAACAGGTAAAGGTACCATTTGTAATATGGGAGCAGAAATTGGAGCAACAACTTCTACTTTTGGTTATGACGAATCTATCGAAAGATATTTAAGAGCTACAAATAGAGCTGATGTTGCCGATGCGGCAAACGAAATTGCAGCATATTTAACTGGTGATGCTGAAGTTTATGCAAATCCAGAACAATATTTTGACCAAGTTATAGAAATAGATTTAAATACATTAGTCCCACACTTAAATGGTCCTTTTACGCCAGATTTAGCAACGCCAGTTGGTACAGAAATGACTAAAAAAGCTACCGAAAATGGCTGGCCTTTAAAAGTTGAATGGGGCTTGATAGGTTCATGTACAAATTCATCTTATGAAGATTTATCTAGAGCAGCTTCTATTGCAAAACAAGCTGTAGAAAAAGGCTTGGTTGCTAAAGCAGAATTTGGTATTAATCCAGGTTCTGAACAAGTACGTTATACTGCTGAAAGAGATGGTTTACTTGCTATTTTCGAAAATTTAGGAGCAACAATATTTACCAATGCTTGTGGACCCTGTATTGGGCAATGGGCAAGAGAAGGTGCAGAAGATCAACCAAAAAATACCATAGTTCACTCATTCAATAGAAATTTTTCTAAGCGTGCTGATGGTAATCCTAATACACATGCTTTTGTTGGTTCACCATCTATGGTTGCAGCCGTAGCAATATCAGGTAAATTAGATTTTAATCCGATAACGGATAAATTAATCAATCAAAATGGAGAAGAAGTACTTTTAGAAGAACCAACAGGTTTTGAATTGCCTCCAAAAGGATTTGATGTAAAAGATCCTGGTTTTGTAGCACCAATGGCAGATGGTTCTGGCGTTGAAATAACAGTAAGTTCAGACTCTAAAAGATTACAACTATTGACACCTTTTACACCAATAAAAGGAAATGTTTTAGGAGCAAAATTATTAATAAAAGCAAAAGGAAAATGTACAACAGATCATATTTCAATGGCTGGACCTTGGTTGCGTTTTAGAGGTCATTTAGATAATATTTCTGAAAACTGTTTAATTGGAGCGGTAAATGCTTTTGGTGAAGCAACAAATAAAGTTAAAAATCAATTAACTGGTGAATTTGGGCCTGTACCAATAACAGCAAGAGCCTACAAAGCAGCAAATGTACCGAGTGTTGTTGTTGGAGAGCACAATTATGGAGAGGGTTCTTCAAGAGAACACGCTGCAATGGAACCTAGACATTTAGGTGTTGTTGCTGTAATTGTAAAATCGTTTGCAAGAATTCACGAAACAAACCTTAAAAAGCAAGGTATGTTAGGGTTAACTTTTGCAAATGAAAACGATTATGATTTAATTAAAGAAGACGATACGTTTAATTTTACTGATTTAGAAAATTTTGCTGAAGGAAAACCATTAACTTTAGAGGTTGTTCATAAAGATGGCTCAAAAGATATTATTAAATTAAATCATACGTATAATGAAGGTCAAATTGCTTGGTTTAAAGAAGGTTCTGCTTTAAATTTAATTAAGAAAGAGAATGCTTAAGTTATAATAAAAAAAAGAAGAATTGTTTAATACAATTCTTCTTTTTTTTATTATAACTTATTTTTAGCCTTTAGCCCAAGTAGGTAAATCAGAAGTGTTCATTTTTTCTTCAAAAGTTTCACCATCTACAATTTTAAAACTTTTATCAGTGGTTATAGTGATTTCTTTGTCCTTGTAAATAAGAGTAACAATACCTTCATAACAGACTACTTCAAAGTAATCAGCTCTTTGTATAACTTTAAACTTAGAACCAGACATTGTCATGTCTCCTAGCCAAGTAACTACATTTACAGAAGAACCTTTTTCTATATTAAATAAGGCTTCACCAACTAAGCTAACTTTAGGAGCATTCTCCCAATTGCTTTTTTTGTATTTTATTGCAGAAGTAGTGTTTAATTTGATTTTTGAATTATCGGGTAATTCAATAGATTTTGTATTACTAGCCAATGTTTTAACAATTGTAGTTTCTCCATATATTGGAGCGTAATAAACAGCTAAAGCTATTATAAATATAGCTGCAATACGCATTAGAGGTTGCATCCAATTAATTGTTTTGACAGGCGTTTCTAACTGACGATCTTTAATGATGGTTTTTAATTTGTCGAATTCAAAATCAACATCATATGATGTATCCTCAAAAAGTATAGCTTTTTCAGAGATTTTAGTATATGACTCATATTCAGGCAAAGCCTTAAATTCTTTGAATTCAGCGTCATTTAATTCGCCATCTAACCATTTTTGTATTAATATTTCTTTTTTCATATTCAGGGTTTCTTATTACATAACAACTAAAGTAAGGTTATTCCTACCTCAATTAAAATATTTTTCACTTTTTTAAAAGCGACTTCAACTATGTAACAATTAAATCTCATAAATTCCTACCAAAGATATATTAAATTCCGTCAATTTCTTTTCTTAATTTATTTAAAGCTCCATAAATTCTTTTCTCTACCCCTTTTCTAGAGATTCCTAATTCCTCTGCAATTTCTTTATGCTTTTTACCTTCAATTCTATTCATTAAAAATGCAACACGTTGTGCTTCTGTTAATTTAGCTAGTGCACGTTGGTACTTTTTCATGTATTCAGATTCCTCCATCAAGAATTCTGGATTTTCATTTGTGTAGCTTTTAGGTTTAATTTGTTGATGTCTTAAAACTACCTTTTGATGTTTAACTTCATTTAACATCATATTATTTGCAGTAGTGAATAAAAAGGACTTTGCTTTTTCAGGGCTAATGTTTTTGCAGTTATCCCAAAGTTTAATAAATGCTTCTTGAACCTTATCTTTTGGGTTTAGACCATCACCGTATTTATAGCGTAGAAAATTATGAACATCTTTAGATAGAGTTTTGAATATATTTGAGAAAACATGCTCTTCACAAATATTAGTATTTAAAGCCTTTATCATTATTAATTAAATAAGGTTAGTTGTTTTAGGTCTGTTTGTCTTGTTAAGACATAGAAACATGATACGTCTTCATAAACAACCTAATAACTGTAAATAGCTATGATTTATTGTTTTAAAGGTGTCAAATGTAATTAAAAACTTGATATTTTTTAAGGTTATTTTTTTTTGAGAAAGATTTAAATACAAGTTTTCTTAAAAAAGTATAAAACTGATAGACTCCTTTTTAATTTAATTAAAAAAATATATTACTAAAAATCAATACGTTATAAGTCAAACGTGCAGTTGTTGAAAATTTTAAGTAGGAATTTTGGAATGGTTATTGTTTAATATGTGAAGAGTTTTCTAATTTGATACTCAAATAGAAAAATAGTAACCTTTTAAAAAAGAGAAAGAGGGAAAAGAATATTTATTCCCAAAAAACATAAAATAACTTAGTTTAAGTTGATAGTTTAGTTAGAGAGAATTGCCCACTGAAGAGTGGGCTTTTTTTGTTTAGTATTTTTTACACCAAGCAATTATTTATTAATACATTTCTCTTTTTTAGTTTCAAATACAGGACAGTACAGGATAATTAGAGATAAATATCTCTTTATTATTGCTAGTAGTAAAATAAACTAATTCAATATAACTTAATATTCATTTTATGAAAAGATTCTTAAAGAAAAGAATTGACGCACAAAGTAGTACTGTTTTTAGAGGTTTTAAAATATTTAGAGTATCGTTAATGATGCTATTTGTATTCACTTCTCAAATGTATGCTGCTTCTGATGGGTCAATAACTCCACAACAAGAAATTACGGGTACAGTAACAGATGCTAACAATTCTCCTTTACCAGGAGTTAATGTGTTGGTGGTAGGTACAACTACTGGTACTGAAACTGATTTTGATGGTAATTATACAATCAATGTAAATAAAGGAGATGTATTACAATTCTCTTTTGTGGGTATGCAAACACAAACAATAACTGTTGGAGATAATAATACTATTAATATAACTTTAGCAGAAGATGCAAACGCATTAGATGAAGTGGTTGTTGTAGGTTATGGTTCACAAAGAAAGAATGATATTACAGGAGCTGTTTCTTCTATTAGTGCAGATGATATAGTTAGTGTACCTACTACAAATGCAGAGCAAGCATTACAAGGCAAGGCTACAGGTGTTACTATTGTAAATACAGGCTCTCCTGGGACTTCTCCAATAGTAAGAATTAGAGGTATTGGTACTTATGGAGATAATACTCCTATTTTTGTTGTAGATGGAGTTATAACAAAAAACATTTCTGATTTAAGTGCTGCAGATATTGAATCTATGAGTGTCTTAAAAGATGCTTCAACAACAGCAGTGTATGGGTCATTAGGAGCTAATGGAGTTATTGTGATTAAAACTAAAAATGGTAGAAATGGAGATGTCCAATTTAGTTTTTCTACATATATGGGGTCTCAGTCTAAACCAAAAACTTTAGATTTATTAAATTCTGCTCAATATGTTGAATATGCTACAGAAATGCAAGTAAATGCAGCTCAAGGTGTTCCTGCTAGATTTGCAGATACGCAGTTTGTATCAAACAATACCAATTGGCAAAAAGAAATTTATAATTCAGGTACACTTAATACTTATCAACTAAGTGCTTCAGGTGGAAATGAAAATTCTAAATTTAGAATTTCTGGAGGCTAC
>JAMONB010000292.1 GCA_027066745.1 Flavobacteriaceae bacterium | reverse complement strand
GTAAACTATCATGAGTTATTGGAGTCAGGTAGCGACCAAAAATTTTCTTTTTATTGTGATGTTGGTATCAAAAGGAGTTACCTTCCTTTTTTGGGATTAAAACTCAATGGTTGCAGCAATTGGATAATGATCAGAATATTTTACTTTATAATTTTTATGAGAATTTATTTTGATGTTTTTGTCTACAAGTATATAGTCAATCCGTAGAGGGAAACCCTTAAATTTATAGGTGGTTCCAAAACCTTCACCTGCTTCTGAAAAGGTGTCTTGTGAATCTTTTTTTACATTTTTATAGACCCAAGAATATGCCGTATTATTCAAATCACCAGCTAAAATTGTTTTGTAATTACACTGTTTAATATGTGCATTTAGAGTGTCAATTTGAGTTTGTTGAGTCCTAAATGATTTTCGTAATCGTTTTACTAGTTTTTCAGAATCTTTATGTCCGAAATATTCTTTATCAGGAATCACTCCCAAAGAGGCTAAGTGGAAATTGTAAACCCTTAAAGTATCATTATTTTTAACAATATCAACAAACATGGTTGATGCTAAAAAATTGGTAAATCGAATCAATCCTTCATTTATAATAGGATACTTTGAGTAAATAGATAAATGTGTACGGTATTTCGCATTTTCTACAGGATCACTATATAAATTTACTAACGGATTACTATGGTAAGGGTAGTTTAACTTAAAGGTTTTTAAATTTTTATATTCTTGTAGTAATAAGATGTCAGGGTCTTCTTCGGTAATAAAATCGCTTATTTTTACTTCTATACTATCTACTTTAATCCAATCATACTTGTTGAATTTTCTAACATTATAACTCATAATACTTAGTGAGTTTTTACTTTTAGAATCTCTAGAGCTATTAAATTTATAGAGTTTAGGGATAAAAAATAAACTTAATAACAATACAAAAAATGATTGAAGAAGCTGTTTTTTAAATCCGCTAAAAACCCAATACAATACAAAAAGTACATTACCAATAATTAAAACAGGAACTAAAATGCTCGCAAGTGAAATTAAGCCATATTCATTGGGTGAAAAGTTTGGTAGAAAAAAAGACAAAATTAACCCAATAGCAAACAATGTGTTTATTAGAAATATAATTTTATTAAACGTAGAAAGTTTTTTCATTATTAATTTATCCTAAATTTATTTTTTACCAATAGTAAATAGAAAATCTTTTTCTTCTTGGCTTAAAGTTTCGTAACCTGATTTACTTATTTTATCTAATATTTTATCAATTTTTTCTTGTTGTAAAGATGATTTTTTTATGTTTTGTTGAGGGTTGGGGTTTCTATAGACTGTTTTTAGTGGACCTTCTTTTTTTGATTTGAATATATTAGAAAATAGATGTTTTAAAGTTTCCCCTTTGTTGATTTGATTGGTTAGAAAAAAACCTACTATTGCCCCACCCAAATGAGCCAAATGTCCTCCAGAATTACTTACAGGTAGTTGTATCAAGTCTAATAAAACAAAGGCTACTGCAATATGCCATAATTTGATAGCACCAATAAATCTAATCTGTAACCCATAATTGGGGATTTTTGTTGCCAGTCCAATCAAAATTGCTGTAACACCAGCAGAAGCACCTACTAAAACAGAATGGCTATCTTTTAAAGAAGGAAAATAGGTATAACTTAATAGGTAAATAATACCACCAAAAACAATACCTGAGATATAATAGATGATAAAATCACGTTTTGAAAAGAAGTCTAAAAACAGATTTCCTATATAAAAGAGTAGTATTGAATTGAATAAAATGTGTAAAAAATCAGCATGTAGAAACCCGTAAGAAATAAGTGCCCAAGGTTGAGAGAGAAAACTGTCAATATTTGAAGGTAAAGAAAACCAATTGATAAATAGATTTTCATTCCATTTCATAAGCTGAGAGAGGACTCTAGATAGAAGTGTTACAACAAATACAATAATATTGATGTAAATAAACTGTTCAGCGATGTTCGCTGTTTTTATTTGCTGTAGTATTTTATCTTTTAGAGTATTCATTATTTTTTACAACTGAATAGTTTCGAACCATAAACTTAGTTAGTCCCACCTTTTAAATTGATTGTTTTTCCAAAACAGCATAATGATTAAGCCAACCAAAGCTCCACCAACATGTGCAAAATGTGCAATTCCTCCACCAAAGAGAGAAAATCCAGTTAATCCAGAAAATAAATCTAAGGCAATCAAAACAGGAATAAAATATTTTGCAGCTACAGGTACCGGAAAAAATATCAATGCTAATTTTGAATTTGGGAATTTCATGCCGAAAGCCACTAAAATTCCATACAAAGCTCCAGAAGCACCAACTGCAGGAGTGCTATAAATACCATTTATTTTTTGAAGTAATTCGTTTTGGTACATTTTGGTGCCATCCATCAAGTCTAAAATTTCAGCACTAGGTATACCAGACTGCACTAATTCTTGAAATGCAGAATTAAATTGAAAGTAATTTACAGCGGTATATACCAGACCAGCACCAATACCTGCCGAAAAATAGAAGAATAAGAATTTGTTTCTACCCCATAATTGTTCTAAAGGTGAACCAAACATCCAAACACCAACCATATTAAAGATGAGGTGTGTAGGTGATTGTAGACTATGCATAAACATACTAGTTACATATTGCCAAAATCCAAAATTAGGATTCTCAGGAAAATGTAAAGCAAAAAGATCTTGTAGTGGCGGATAAATAAGTTTTGCTACTAAATATAACAATACATTAATTATAATTAAATGTTTGACAGTTTCAGTTATCCTATTCATAATTTAATCATCAAATTTAAGTTGAATCTCTTCAGGAGAGAGTGTAATAAATATTTTTTTACCAAATGGTGATTGATTGGGTTCTTTACATGAGAACAGTTGAGCAAGTAGTTCTTCTTGTGCAGCACTGTTGAGTTTAATGCCATTTTTTATAGCTAAACTTTTTGCCAAACTTTTTGCAATAGTGTCTAGCTGACTAAAACTGGTGTCAGGAATTTCATTTTTAATGGTTTCAAATAATCCTTCAAATAATTCTTGTAACTTATTCTGATTAACATTTGCAGGAATACCACTTAAAATAATAGTATCATCAACAATTGATGAAAACTGGAACCCAATACTCTCTAAATCAGATTGTATTTCTTTACAGAGACCAATATCAATTAAGTTAAAAACCAACTCTAACGGGAATAGCAATTGTTGACTAGAAGTATCTTCAATTGTCATTTTAGTTAATAACTCTTCATATAGAACACGTTGATGAGCTAAATTTTGATTGATAAAAAGAATGCCAGACTTTACAACACTTAAAATATATTTTTTATGAACTTGATATGTTCTTGTTTTAACTTCATTTTCTGAATCGTCAAACAAATTTTGGTCAACTAGTTGAGCTTCTACTTCTATGTTATTGATATCTACTTCACTTGTATCAACATATAAAGATTCCCATTGTGTCGTATTTGGTTTTTTAAATGTAGTTGATGGTTTCTCTTCTTTTTCAAACGGATTAAAATCAGGATTCACTTGTATTTGTGGAGTCGTAACTGTTTTTTTATCCTTAAAATGATAAGGTACATCCATTGCTGAATCTCTATTAAAATCTAATGCAGGTGCCACATTGTATTGACCTAAGCTATGTTTTATTGTAGAACGCAAAATAGCATATAAAGCATGTTCATTATCAAATTTTATTTCCGTCTTTGTAGGATGAATATTGATATCAATACTATTTGGAGGAACATTTAAATATAAAAAATAGGATGGATGATATCCTACGGGTAGCAATTCATTGAAAGCATTGACTACAGCATGATGTAAGTATCCGTTTTTAATAAATCTATTGTTAACAAAAAAAAACTGTTCTCCTCTTTTTTTCTTAGCAAATTCTGGTTTTGAGACAAAACCATTTATAGTAATAATGTCAGTACTTTCACTGATAGGAACCAGTTTTTCATTTATTTTTTTACCAAAAACAGCAACAATACGTTGTCTCAAATTACTGGATCTTAAATTTAAAGTCTCATTATCATTAGTATAGAAATTAAAAGTAATGGAAGGGTGTGTCAAGGCTACCCGATTAAACTCATCTCTAATATGTCTATTTTCTACGGTGTTAGATTTTAAAAAATTTCTTCTGGCAGGAATGTTAAAAAATAAATTTTTAACAGCAATGCTTGTTCCTGTTGGTGTGGTTGTTACATCTTGATGCTGTATGGTATTGCCTTCTATTTTTATAAGAGTCCCTAATTCTTGATCAGATTGTTTTGTTTTTAATTCAACATGAGCGATAGCAGCTATAGATGCCAAGGCTTCTCCTCTAAATCCTTTTGTATTGAGGTTAAATAAATCTTCAGCAGTTTTAATTTTTGATGTGGCATGTCTTTCAAAAGCAAGTCGAGCATCAGTTGTACTCATACCTTTACCATTATCAATAACTTGTACTAATGTTTTACCAGCATCTTTTATGAGTAGTTTTATTTCAGTGGCACCAGCATCAATAGCATTTTCAAGTAATTCTTTAACGACAGAAGCCGGACGTTGAACTACTTCTCCGGCAGCAATTTGATTGGCAACATGGTCTGGTAAAAGTTGAATGATGTCTGACATTATTATTTTACGAAAATAGATAAATCAAAATCGATGATGTAAAGGAAAATGAAAGTTAAAATAGTAATTATTATTAATATTGTTTTGTTGAATACATTACCTTCATGTCTTTTAGATTCTTCAAAAGCATTTGTGAATTTAGCTTTAATACCTTTTTTACCTCCAATAGTGGTTCTGAATTTATCAAATTTATGCTCTATTTGATAAGGGTTACCTTCTCCTTTATAATATCTAGGACTATAATCAAATTTTTTGTTTGTACGCTTAAGAATTCCCATATTTGTTTAAGCTTATTAAATGATGAATTGTTTTATATATACAACAATAATTAAGCCAATTTACTTTTATTCAAAATTACTGAAATAAAAAAGGATAGTCAAGTTTTGTGAATAAAACTATGTTAAAGTTGCCATTTTTAATGCTGCAACAGCACATTCAACACCTTTGTTGCCATGTTTCCCACCTGATCTATCAATAGATTGCTGTAAAGTGTTGTCAGTTAGCACACAAAATATAGTTGGTGTATCATAAAGTATATTCAAATCTTTAACACCTTGAGATACAGCATCACAGACAAAATCGAAATGTTTAGTCTCACCTTGAATAACACATCCTATAGCTATAATTGCGTCAAACTTTCCTTTTTTGAGTAAATGTTTACATCCATAAATAAGCTCATAACTACCAGGTACATCTAATCGTGTAATATTATCTTCGAGAGTTCCATGTTCTTGTAAGGTAGTTTTTGCACCTTGATATAGATTTTCAGTAATGGTTTTATTCCATTCAGAAACAACAATCCCAAATCGAAGAGACTTCGCATTTGGGATTGTTGTTTTATTGTAATCTGACAAATTGGTAGTTGCCATATAAATTTATTTTTGAGCAGCTAATTTAGCTCTATTAATATAGCTATTTATTTTTTGTCCTTCTCCAGAATTAGGAAATTCTTCTTTTATTCTGGTGAATAATTCTTCAGCTTTGGCAAAATTGCCCATATCCATTGCGGTATTACCTGCTTTTTGCAAGTAAAAAGGTGAAGTTAACTCGTTGTTTTTGAAATTTGCAGCTTTTATGTAATGATCTAAGGCGTCTTCAGGTTGATTTATTTGTGAAAAAGCATCGCCAATATTACCTTCAGCATTGGCTCCCAACATTTCATCTTCAGAAGAGAAGTTACTTAAATGTTCAATGGCATTTTGGTAATCATTTGTTCTTAGGTAAGAAATTCCCGCCATATATTTAGCTAAGTTTCCAGCATTTGTACTCCCATAATTGTCAATAATATCTAGCAATCCGTATTTTCCATCAGAGCCTTCTAGTGCTAAGTTGTATAGCGAATCACCTGCAATTGCATTAGTTTGGGCTTGATCAAAAAATGATTTTGGATAAGCCAATTCATCAGCAGCTTCTTTTTCATTTGGTTCTTGAAAATACTTTAAGTATGCCTGATAACCTACAATTACTAGAGCCACAGCAATAAGAGCAGTAAATAATGCTTTACTATTTTTTTCTATCCATTGCTCTGATTTTGAAGCAGTTTCATCTAAAGTGTTAAACACTTCAGCAGTAGTACTGTGTTCTTCTACAGTAGAAGATACCTCTTTTTTAACTTTACCTCCTTTTTTCTTGTATGTTGCCATTATTGAATAAAAATTTGTGAGGGCAAAAGTATAATTTTTATTGTAATTCTATTCTAATTATTGATGTAAATTTTGTTTTTTTGCATAGAACTATTAATAAAGCATGTATATAAAAAAAATCAATTTAATAAATTATAAAAATTTTGAGGCATCAAAATTTAATTTTGATGCTAAAATAAATTGTTTTGTTGGTAATAATGGTGTTGGTAAAACTAATGTTTTAGATGCTATTTATCATTTGGCATTTACAAAAGGATATTTTAATAGTGTGGCTACACAAAATATACAGCATACTAAAGATTTTTTTGTGATAGAAGGTTTGATTTCCCTTGATGGAAGGGAAGAATTAATAAATTGTAGTGTGAAAAGAGGTCAGAAAAAAGTTGTTAAGCGTAATGGAAAAGATTATGAAAAATTATCTGAACATATAGGTTTGATGCCTGTTGTTATTATTTCTCCGAATGATACAAATTTGATTATTGATGGAAGTGATGTAAGACGGAAGTTTATGGATAGTGTTATTGCACAATCAGATAAAGTATATTTGCAAAATTTAATTAGTTATAATAAAGTATTGACTCAGCGAAACTCCTTATTGAAATATTTTGCAGTTAATCATACTTTTGACGCCTTGAATGTTGATATTTACAATAAACAATTAATTGAGTTTGGGATGGAAATTTATAAGAAAAGAACTAAGTTTACTAAAGAGTTTATTCCTATCTTTGAAAAAAGACATCAGCATATTAGTAGTGCTAATGAGAATGTGAAGTTTTCTTATAAAAGTCAGCTAGAGAAAAATGATTTTGAAGCGTTGTTGCAAAATAGTTTAGAAAAGGATAGGGTTTTGCAGTATACATCAGTAGGAATTCATCGAGATGACTTGTTATATACAATAGATAGTTATCCTATAAAAAAGTTTGGATCACAAGGACAACAAAAGACTTATTTAATAGCTTTAAAATTGGCAGAATTTGATTTTATAAAAATGCAATCAGAAAAAACACCAATCTTACTGTTGGATGATATTTTTGATAAATTAGATGAATATAGAGTCTCTAAGATAATTGATTTGGTAAATGATGATGATTTTGGTCAAATATTTATTACTGATACACACGCAGAAAGAACTGAAAATGTGATAAAGCAAACTAAACAGCCTTATAAAATGTTTGAATTAGAATAATTATGAGCTCAAGAAGAAATAGTGAATTTAAGTCCATTGAAGATGTGATGAAAAGTGTTTTGCAAGAAAATAAGTTGCAAAAAGGAATTGACTTATTAACAATAAAAGAGATTTGGGTTGAGGTAATGGGTAATGGAGTTCAAAGCTATACAGATGATATACAGTTTAGAAATAACACTTTATATGTAAAGTTAACTTCGTCTGTGTTACGAGAAGAATTGAGTTATGGAAAGAAAAAAATAATAAAGATTATGAATGAAAAGTTAAATAAAGTGTTAATAAAAAACGTTAAGCTGTTATAAGGCATCTATATAATTTGTATATTTGCATATTAAGAAAGTCATTTAGGGAAAACTTTAATAAAAATTATGATGAAAAGATTACTATTTACAATTATTTTAATAATTGCCACAGTTGGGTTTGTACAAGCTCAAAATGGTAGTATAAGTGGAGGAAGTCCGTTATTGTTAATTACAACTACGAATGTTTCACCAGGAACAAATATACCATCAACTGCTGAAGGTACTGATTTTGGTTCTGTAGCACAAGGCACAACAGTTTCACAAACATATAGATTTACAAGTGCTGTAGCAGATAACCTTTCAGTTACAAGTGTTGGTTTTGCTCCTGGAGATTGGGTGCAACAATCAGCGACACCAGCAGGTATTACTGGCGTTAATACAACGTCAGATTTTACGGTTGATTTTACACCAACTTCTGCAGGTGTTCAAACTGTAACAGTACAATTAGATGTTTTTAATAATGCAACGTTTATTACAGAGAGTTTTTTCTTTCAAATTACAGGAGAAGGAGCAGAACCAGACCCAAAAATAGAAGTAAGGGGTGATGACACTTTAATAGCTGAAAACCCACTCGTACTTGGTGACAATACTGATTTTGGCAATGTAACCGTTGGTAATACAAATATTAGATCATATACTATTAAAAACATAGGAAGTGATCCTTTAGAAGTAACAAACGTATTTCGTCCAGCGGGAAGTCCAAATTTCACTGTACTCCCGCTACCTGTTGCTCTACCGACAACGCTAGCTCCAAATGCATCTTTCACTTTTCAAGTAGAATTTGCCCCAGATGCTGCTGCAACTAGAACTGCTGTAATTGGAATTATTAATGATGATGCTAATTATTCGTTTAATATATCGGGTGTTGGTGTGGCAGCGGCTCCAAATATGGACGTGATTGGTAATGGGACTTCAATTGCAAGTGGTAGTACAGCTCCTAATGCTGGTGATGATACTTTATTTCCTGATACTGATATTACTGGTGGTAGTGTAGCTCATACATTTACTATA